>CAMEMA010000018.1 GCA_945926705.1 uncultured Clostridia bacterium | reverse complement strand
CAATCAAAACAAACTGTTCTTCATATTTACTCTAATTTTATTTTATGAGAATAACTGATTTCACGAAATTTGCAGGTGAATCTGGAATATAAACAAGAGAAAAAAATATTTTTTAAACTCCATTTGCACTCCATTTGGTCTTTTCGACTGCCCGCAAAGCCTTTATTTATGGGCTTTTCCGCGATTTTTCAAGCTACTCTTGCTCTATAGCAATAAAAAACAAACTAGTACCTAATAGCAGGCGCAACAACAACGTGTCTACAAGAACCTTGTCCTTCAGACCATGACTTAACTCCGTTTATCTCACCTATAGCTGTATGAATTAATTTTCTTTCGTACGACCGCATGGGTTCTAAACTAAGCTTTTTACCTGTCTTTAAAGATTTTTCAGCAAGATTTTTTCCTAAATTTTCTAAAGTTTCTTTGCGCTTTTTCCTATAATCTCCCGCTTCCAACCTAATCTTACAAAAAGGTTCATCGTAAGCTTTTTCGTTTGCAACCAGAGTTGTTATATATTGAAGCGCATCCAATGTTTCCCCATGTTTGCCAAGAATGTATCCAATTTCATCACCTGTAATTTTAATTTCACATTCAAATTTCTTGTCACTTAAAATTTCTATATCAAGCTCCGGTATACCCATATAGAAAAAAACTTCTTTTAAGAATTCAGCGGCCTTCTGAGCCTCTGTTTTTTTAATAGTAGCTCTTACCTGAGCCAGTTTTCCTCCAAACATTCCAAGAACTTTCTTGGATGGAAATTGGCAAATCTCAAAATCTATCTTATCTTCTGACACTCCCAACATCTTACAAGCTTTTTCCTTAGCTAAAGCAACAGTTTCATCTGAAGCAAAAACTTCGTTCAACATAAAATAATTACCCTCCAAAAACACAAAAACAATTAAATATATACCATTTTAATTTAATTATTAAAATTTGTCCAATAAATTAATTTTAAATTTAAATGACTCTAAAAAATTATTCATCTTTCAGATTTTTTACAGAGGATTCCTGAACTTTAAGTAAAGCAAATCTAGCAGCTTCATCATGAGCATTAATTGTGTAGATATTATAAAATTTGTTCAAAATAATGCTCTGGATTGCTCCGAAAAGTGAATTAATAATCCAATAAAGTCCAACTGCCGCCGGAATTGTATACGCAATGTAAGCGGTAAACAAAAGCATAAAATAAGGATTAAATTTTGCACAACCTTGCATTTGATTTTGTGTTCTCATCATTCTCTGACCTATGTACATCGTAAAAGCGGAACTCGCAAAGCAAAGAACGGGTATAACCCAAAGCATTTGTGAAAAATCAGTTCCTTTCGGAGTTCCTAGAAGATTAAGTCCCATAAAATTAAATCCGGAGCTGTATTCCTCGATGTCAGCCAATTCTTCACTGTTTAACATACTTAATTTATCCTTAACGGTCGAAAAATGACGAACAAGTTGAAGCTGCTCATAACCTTTGGTAATTTTTCCGCTAAGTTCTTCGACCTGAGGTAAAACTGCAACTGCCGAAGCTACTTTATCCGGTGAAATATGAAGCGTATTTTGAAGAGGTTTTGTCACAGCTCCATAAATTCCGCTCCAAAGTATTAAAGGAAGAACCAGGGTCGCAAAACAACCGCTCATTGGATTTATTCCTTCTTTTTCGTAAAGACGTGCTATTTCTTCATTATATTTCTTAGGATTTTTTTCATATATATTCTTTAATTCTTGCTGTTTAATTGCAAGTCTGGCATTTCTTGCAGTAGCTTTCTGCCTCTTTATCGATATGGGAAACATTAAAACATTTATCACAAAAGCAAACAAAGTTATTGCTAACGCATAATTGCTTACAGCGTCAAAGAAAAACCACAATATATAACCAAATGTACTGCTTAAAAAATCCAATATATAAATAAATGTACTGCTTAAAAAATTAAATAAAAAACTCAAAACAAAAACTCCTTTTTACGTTTTAATCGCTTTATAACTTTTACTTAAATTTTATCATAAAAAACAATAATAGCAACAAAAATTTCGTTCTCTACTTTTTCGGAACAGGGTCATAACCGCCTTTACAAAATGGATTACAACGAATTATCCTCTTGAATGAAAGCCAAAAACCTTTTGCAACTCCAAAACGTTGAACCGCCTCCAATGCATATTGAGAGCACGTAGGAACGAATCTGCAACACGGTTTTTTTATCGGAGACAAATATTTCTGATAAAATAATATAAGTCTAATTACAATTTTTTTCATTCAAAATACCCATAAGTTCAAAATGTCTTCGCATATCTTTTTTGACAACCTGCATCTTAACGAATGTTGTTTTAGCTCTAGCGGTAAAAATTATATCGTATCCTTTTTTTAAAATAGGATATAAATCACGCAAAGCCGCTCTGATTACCCTTCTGGCACGATTTCGGTGAACTGCATTCCCTATTTTTTTACCTGTTGTTATTCCTATCCGTGTTTTTCTTAGTCTGTTCTTCAAAACATATGTGACGAGGCTCGATGAAACTTCACATTTTCCCTTAGTATATACTCTTCTGTAATCACGATTTTGTTTTATTACGGTGTCCTTTTTCATATCACAATATCCTTTTTGGAATTCCAAAAAAATAAAGACCTGTAAAGGTCTTATTTTCAGAACAAATTTTCCTCCGACCTGACTCCGCCGGATTAATAAGTTAATCTTTTTCTTCCCTTTGCTCTCCTACGTGCAAGAACCTTTATACCGCTGCGGGTAGACATTCTTTTTCTGAATCCGTGTTCTTTTTTTCTGTGGAGCTTTTTGGGTTGATAAGTCCTAAACATTACCATTCCTCCGTAACTTTAAAAATTATATTAAGTACATCATTTATACTTTAATAAATCTCCCAGTTAAGTATAAACAAATATTTCATTAATGTCAACTTTACTTACAAAAAAGGCGCTTACTTTTTTCAGCGCCTCATTTTTTATATCATAAACTACTCAGGCAGTACTGCTTTTATAGCTAAAACAGCTTTAGACTTTTCATCTCCACTTATACTTTTTCTTCTCAACTCTCCGCATTTATTAAACGCACCACTCTCGACTTCCAATTTTCCGGAGAAAGAGTTAAGATCGATCGTTTTCAATTTATCACAACCACTAAAAGCTTCTTCTTCAATGGTTAATTTTTTAACACTAGAACTTACTTCAACTTTATTCAATTCTTTACAATTCTTAATCGCTTCTTTTTCGATAGTCAACGCTTCAGCCTCTATATATATATGTTCAAGTTCTTGACAATTCTCAAAAGTACCTTTACTCACAGTTTTAACACCTTTACCTAATGTCAATGTTTTCATAAATTTATTGTTCTGAAAAATACTGATACCGCTTTCAGGTTTAGTTTTTTCCCAAACTTTACCACCCAAATAAACTTTCTTATATAAGGGATTATCTATGGTTCTATTTCCTTCGGTTTCCGCTTGTTCTTTAATGTTACTATTACTGCAAAGAGCGTTTTCACTTACTCGCCTCGTAAAAGGTTTAAAACTTTTTTCCCAAAATTCTTTAAGCCGATCTTTCCTTTCCTCGTTTTTCCCTTCCTTAATATATTTTTTTTCTTCAACATAAAAATCTTGTATAAATTTGTTATCCATAAAACATCTGACACCTTTTTCATTAGGCTCTACTCCACTGAATTTTGTAAATATATCCTTTACATTTTTTAAAAATTCGTCATAATGTCTCGGTGGTTTCGGCGTTGTTGTCTTCATATCACTCAAAAACTTCCATACTTTCCAACCATATCCTACAAAATCAACACTACTGGTTTGATCACCTTTCTCGACGCGTTTTTCATATTCTTTAACATATTCCTCAAAATTCGGATATTTTATATCCTTGATTGTATCTCCTCCGACGTATTTTGACATATTAAATTCCTCCTTAATTATTTTTTTAGTTCTTTTAATTCTGCTAATGTCGTTTCTATTGAAATTCTGTTTTTATGGCTAGATTGAACCATTTTTTGAATAATGGATAAAAAACTTTCTAACTTAGTTTCTGTCTCTTTATCAGATCCACAATATGTTGAAAGAACATCATTAGAACTAATAAACTTTTCTACACCATTTTTAACGAGTTTATCTGCGAGTTTATGATAACTTTGTTTTTTCCCTTTAAACAATAAGAAAAGCGCACACAAACCCAAAGAATAAACATCCCTTTTTGCAACTGCTTCCGCACTTAATTTATAGCAATCCGGTGCACAAAAGTGTTTGTTTACAAATATTTTTCTTGTATTTTTTATTTCCGTCATTGCACCGAAATCAGCAACTTTTAAAGCTTTTTTAAGACCATTACTTTTAGGAGCTTCAGAACCGTTTTCATCTGTTTTTTTAGTTGCTGTTAAATCTGTGTTTGTAACATTTTCATTGGAATTACCAGAATCTTTTTTGGGCGTTTCCGTCATTTCATTTGATTTAGATCTTTGTAAAACTTCTGAATTCTCATTACTATTAAACTTTTTAGATTCTCTCTCTATTATCATTAAATTATCCGGTTTTACATCATTATGAGAATACCCCGCTTTATGCAACAAACATAATCCTTTTGCGCCTTGCTTAATCATAGAGATTATTTCATCTAATTTATTAGATGAAGTTGATGAAAATTCATCAGATTTAACATATCTAGTCAAATCCCCTTCTTCAGAATATTGAGATTCAAACAACCCTTTACTGGAATCTTTACTTTCTAACTCTTCGTAAGTTAACAAATAGTTTTTCGGTGACTTAATAACAATCTTTTCTTTATCAGAATTTTTATCAGAAATATCTATATCATAACTCTCTTTACTTAATAAGCTTTTGAGTTTTTCGAGTACATTTTTTTCTGATTTTACGGCGTCTATCCTAAAAGGACCAATTCGTGGATTACATGTCACTTTAACAACCAATTCTTTTCCACCGTTCTTACACAACCATACTACTCCGTTTGCTCCCGCACCCAAAAATTTTTCTACTTCATAATCCATAGCCCATAAGTAAACACCTGTATTTTTTTGATGTTTACCTAATTTAACATTTGCGGGATCTTTAGCACTTTCAGTCACAACGTTTTCCATAATGTACGGATCTTTTTTTAATAATTCTTCAAAAAACTGGAAACCTTTTTGAGCTGCTGCCTTAATTTCCCTCTTAATTTCATGTTTTTTATTTTCCTCAGAATCCGACTTAGCTTTTTCATTACTTTTCTCAACAAGAGCTGCTTTGTATTTTTCAACTCTGTCCGTCTCTGATTCGATTTTCCTTTTCAAAGCATCACAACTGTCAATATATGAAATACAATCTGATAAATCAAAACTTTTTAAAGTCTCTTCGCTTAGGGGATTAAAATTACAATCAACCTCTTTTCCCAAATTTTAAAACCTCCTTTTTTTCAAATCCTAAAACCTCCTAATAAATAATATAAAAAAGCTACATAATCATGTTATATCAACATATAAAAATTGTCAATAAAAATCTAAAATTTAAAACATATTTTTAAACTGTGAGCGAAAACATGTTGAAAACTTTTAAAAAAACCGGTATAATACTATTATAATGAATTTAATAAAATCGGAGGTTTTCCTTTATCATGAACTCTTTTAATGAGGCATGGAATCTTATTTGTGATTTTTGTAAAACCCGAATTACAGACGTGGCTTACAAAACATGGATAAGCAGAATAGAACCGATAAAACTGGACTTCGAAAGAGGAAAAGCAGTACTTATGGTTCCAAATGAATTTCACAGACAAACATTAAACAGATGCTATCGTTTACTCTTGAATGACGCTTTTAGGGAAATTTTCGGGTCAGGAATAGACATCTGTTTTTCGACTCCGGACGAAATAAATGAATCCGGAAAAAAAAGTGACCAAACTCTTGCAATAGACTCAGACTATGAATTTACTTTTGACACATATATAGTAGGGTCTTCAAACAAATTTGCGCACGCTGCGGCTTTGGCTGTTGCGGCCAATCCTGCCGGAGCATACAATCCGCTTTTCATTTATGGGAATTCAGGATTAGGAAAAACGCATTTGCTTTATGCTATATGCAATGATATTAAAAAAAGCAATCCTGACAAAACTTTCCTGTATATAAAAGGCGACGACTTTACAAATGAACTTATTGAATCCATAAGACAAAATACAACAAGTGAATTTCATCAAAAGTATCGAAAAACAGATATACTTTTAGTAGATGACATTCAATTTATAGCAGGAAAAGATTCCACTCAGGAAGAATTTTTTCATACGTTTAACACTCTTTACGAAGCTAAAAAACAAATTGTTCTCACTTCGGATAGACCTCCAAAAGAGATACAAACTCTAGAAGACCGGTTGAGAACCCGATTTGAATGGGGACTTATAGCTGACATACAGCCTCCCGATTTTGAAACAAGAATAGCAATTGTCAAAAGGAAAGCAGAACTTTTAGATATAAAAATGCCAAATGAAGTATGTGAATACATTGCAAAAAAATTAAAAACCAATATACGACAACTGGAAGGTGCAGTAAAAAAGATGAAAGCTCATCATCTTTTAGGAGGAGAACCAATGGGCACCAGAACAGCTCAAATGGCCATATCGGATATTTTAAACAATGACCAGCCGCCTCCTGTAACGGTGGAAAAGATAATAGAAGAAGTAGCCAGAACATTCAGCGTAACTCCACAAGATATACGTTCATCAAAAAGGTCAGCGGCAATATCAAATGCACGGCAAATATCCATGTATGTAGTGAGAGAAATAACACAATTGCCGCTTGTATCTATAGGGGAAGAATTTGGTGGACGTGATCATTCAACAATCGTTTACGCTCTTCAACAGGTTGAAAAAAATCTTTCAAAAGATTCCAAATTGAAGGCTATGGTGGAAGACATAACAAAAAATATAAGGGACAGATAATGGTATTTTTTTTAGCCAAAAAGTTTTCAACAACTTTTCAACTTTCAACATAGAGTTTTCAACAGAATTGTTGAAAGTGGTTTTTTACGAAAAATTTTCAACAATTTTTAAACAATCAATCAACAATGCTCCATTGCCATTAATCCCAGTTATTATCTGCATTTCAATGACTTTTCAACAAATTAACAGTCCCTACTACTACTACTATAATATTAATACTATACTATACTCACTAGTGAAAATTTTGATTTAGAAAGGTGTAAATATGATATTTAAATGTGGAAAAAATAAATTAGCAGAAGCACTCTCAAATGTTCAAAAAGCAGTTCCGTCAAAATCCAATTTATCTGCACTCGAAGGAGTATTACTTTGTGCTTCAAATAACAAATTGGAAATATGTGGATACAACTTGGAACTTGGTATCACTACTACAATACCTTCAGATGTAGTTGAAGAAGGACGTGTTGTTCTTAATGCACATCTTTTTACCGATATTGTACGTAAACTTCCGGATGACTTACTAGAAGTTTACATAAATGAAACTCTAAATGTAGAAATTATCAGCGGTTCCAGTCATTTTGAATTGATAGGTTTGGATGCAAATGAATTTCCGAGTTTGCCTACTGTTGATAATTCTAATTTTCTGGAATTACCTGTTTCAACAATAAAAAGTATGATAAGGCAAACAATTTTCGCAGTTTCCGAAAACGATTCAAAGCCTGTTCATACAGGAACTTTATTTGAAATAAAAGACCATACAGTTACTCTTGCGTCTGTTGACGGCTATCGTCTTGCAATAAGGAGAGAGCCGATAAAAGAGGAGTTGGAGCTTAGTTTTATTGTTCCGGGAAAGACACTTCGTGAAGTTTTGAGACTTTTACCTGATTCGGAAGAAAATTTAAGGATAGCAGCAGGTATGCAACATATCATTTTTTATGTAGGAGATTACTCAGTTGTTTCACGTCTTTTGAACGGAGAGTTTTTAGATTACAAATCTACAGTTCCGGCAAAAACACAATATACAGTAAATGTTGATACACAAGACTTCATTGAAAGTATTGAAAGAGTATCACTTTTAATAACAGATCGCCTTAAAAGCCCCGTAAAATGCTTATTTTTGCCCAATAAAATTCATCTTTCCTGTAATACAACAGTTGGAAAAGCCAGTGACCAACTTCCGGCAAAAAGTGACATTAAAACAGAGCTTGAAATTGCTTTTAATAACAAATATATGACGGATGCTCTTAAAAATACAGATTGCGATGAAATAATTATTCAATTAAATGGTCCCTTAAGCCCAATAAAAATTATGCCAAAAGAGGGAAATTCTTTCTTGTTTTTGGTATTACCGGTCAGAATAAAACCAGAATAATGGAGAAATTTATGAAAGATATTGCGATAATCACAAAAGAAATTAAATTAGGTTCTTTTCTCAAACTCATAGGTGAAGCGGAAAGCGGAGGAGATGCCAAAAATCTCATAAATTCGCAAAAAGTTATTGTTGACGGAGAAATATGTTTACAACGCGGTAAAAAACTTATACCGAGACAAACCGTCAAGATTTGTGAAAGAAAATACAGAGTTGTATCTGAGTGAGAGCGCTTGAGATAAATATTTCAGGGTACAGGAATTTAAAAAAAATATCTGTAAATCCTGGTTCGGGAGTTAATTTTATATACGGAAGAAATGCCCAAGGCAAAACAAATCTTATAGAGTCAATATGGATGTTTACGGGTGCTCGTTCGTTCAGAGGCGCAAAAGATTCAGAGGTTGTAGGTTTTAATGAAGATTTTGCAAAATTGGAAGGTAAATTTTTCATTGAAAACAGAAAACAAAACATATCTGTATTTTTCGGCAATGGTAAAAGAAAAGTTTTTCTAAACGATATATCTCAAATTTATCCTACAAAAATTATAGGTAAATTCAGAGTGGTTCTTTTTTCTCCGCTTCAACTTTCACTTGTATCGGGAGGTCCGGAAAAAAGAAGAAAATTTATAGATGCCGCTATATGTCAGCTAAAACCGACATATATTTCCCATATCTCGAGTTATAATAAAATACTGAGGCAAAGAAATGCTCTGCTTAAGAATTTTTGTTTAGATTCAACACGTGATTTTTTGGAAGTTCTTGATGAAAAACTTTCACATACCGGAGCGATTTTAATCCGTGAGAGGCTGAATTATCTGGAATTGCTTAAAAAAGAGTCATTGAGATTTTATTCAGAAATTTCCGATAATTCCGAAATTATGGATATTAACTATATACCTAGTTTTTCAAAAAATATTTCTTATGAAAGCGATTTTAAACTAATAAAAAACGAAATAATGCTTAAATTGGAAAAATCAAAGAATTCGGATATAAAGTCTGGCTTCACATCTTTCGGACCTCATAAAGATGAGTTGGACATGTTCATTGACGGCAAAAAAGTTCGCCTGTTTGGTTCTCAAGGTCAACAACGTTCAGCGGCACTGTGTTTAAAACTTGCTGAAGCCAGTGTTTTAAAGGAATCTTTGAATGATTCTCCTGTGATATTGCTCGATGACGTCATGAGCGAACTTGATGAATTCAGAAGAAATTATTTAGTAAATAAAATAACAAATAACCAAGTATTCATAACGGATTGCAATTCAGATATGTATAAAAAATTCAAAAACGGTAAACTTTTTGAAGTAGATAATGGATTTATTCGGGAAGTTCATCGTATTTAGTCGGTGAGTAATTTGAAATATTTAAATATAGGTTCTGATACCATTATTTTTGCCGATGACATAATTGGAGTGTTTGATCTTGACAAAGTTACGGTTTTTAAATCTAACAGAATTTATTTGTCAAACATGCAGAAAAGAGGTAAAATAGTAAATACTACTGAAAATTTACCTAAGTCATTTATAGTTTTGAAAGATAGCAAAGATGATAAAATTTATTTAAGTCAGTTATTACCTTCCACGATTTTAAAAAGACGTGGTGCAAAACAGAGAGGTGAGTTCAAATAGGAAATTTTGAGTTATCACAATGCCCTTATTGCGGTGAAAAAATTTGGTATGTAGAAGCTTTTTTGTGTAAAAATAAAAGAATTTATACATGCAAAAGCTGCAGGAAAGCATGTAAAGTCGATATCGATTCCAGGGCATTTAACATTTTGGGATTATCCGAAATAATCGCTGTTATTATTTTTGTAGCGTCTGTTTTTGCCGGAGGCGGTTGGTGTTTGTCGGGAATTTTATTTATAACACTTGTATTTATGGCAGCTTATTCTTTTATGCCGTTTATGGTTAGACTTTTTCGTACAAAAAGTAAGTCTGAAACGGAGGACGATATGTTTAGCGGCACTAAAAAAGAATCCGGTCAGGATACTGGTACAGAAATTTACAGCAATTAAAAATAATTTTTTGGAGGAGCTGCACTTTGGATAGTAATGAAATAAGTCAAAGCGGTGGAAAATATGGTGCCGGAGAAATACAAGTTCTCGAAGGCCTTGAAGCTGTAAGAAAACGTCCGGGAATGTACATTGGCACGACAGGACCAAAGGGTCTTCATCATCTTGTTTATGAAATTGTCGACAATGGTATAGACGAGGCTTTGGCGGGATACTGCAGTAAGATAGAAGTGGATATCCTTCCGGGCGAAGTAATAAGAGTTAAGGATAACGGAAGAGGAATACCTGTCGGAATTCATCCTACAGCGGGAATTCCGGCTGTTACAGTTGTTTTCACGGTACTTCATGCAGGCGGAAAGTTTGGCGGAAGTGGATATAAAGTTTCAGGAGGACTTCACGGAGTAGGAGCGTCGGTAGTTAATGCGTTGTCAGAGTGGCTTGTAGTTGAAGTTTGCGACGGTAAACACGTGTACAGACAAAAATTTGAACGCGGTAATATCGTAACTGATCTGGAAATTGTTGGAGATTCCGAAGAAAGAGGCACTACTATTTTATTTAAAGCCGATTCAGAGATATTTAAAGAGTCTACGATATACGAGTACGATATTTTGAAAACTCGTCTTAGGGAGCAAGCATTCCTCAATGCAGGAATTCAGATAATTTTGAAGGACAGCAGAGATGCCGAAAATGTGAAGGAAGATGATTTTAAATATGAAGGCGGAATAAAAAGTTTTGTGGAGTATATTCACAAAAAAAGAGGATTCGAGGTAATTCACGATGATGTTGTGAGTTTTTCTGGAATTCTTCCGGATGGTTCTGCAAGCGCGGAAGTGGCACTTCAGTACAATGATAGCTATAACGAACTTATACTTTCTTTTGCAAACAATATCCACACCATGGACGGCGGAACACATGAAGATGGATTTAAAAGGGCTTTTACACGTGTTATAAACGATTATGCCAGGAAATATAATTTGCTCAAAGAAAATGATAAGAATTTTTCCGGAGATGATGTCAGAGAAGGTTTGACTGCGATAATAAGTGTAAAATTGAGAAATGCACAGTTTGAAGGTCAAACAAAAACCCGACTCGGAAATATGGAAATAAGAGGTCTTATAGATAAAATCGTAACTGAAAAGTTTACTTCGTACCTTGAAGAGAATCCTGCAGTTGCAAAAGCTATAGTTGACAAAGCTCTTTCGGCTTCGAGAGCAAGAGAAGCGGCAAAAAAAGCCAGAGATTTAGTCAGACGAAAAACTGCAATGGAAACAGCTTCGCTTCCCGGAAAACTTGCGGATTGCCAGTCAAAAAATCCGGATGAAACAGAAATTTATATCGTAGAGGGAGATTCGGCAGGAGGCTCTGCAAAAAGCGGTAGAGACCGTAAATTTCAAGCAATTTTACCGCTTTGGGGAAAAATGCTTAACGTAGAAAAATCTCGCATTGACAAGGTTTACGGAAACGAGAAGCTTATGCCCGTTATTACAGCTATGGGATGTGGAATAGGAGACGATTTTGATATATCCAAGTTGCGCTATGGAAAAGTCATAATCATGGCAGATGCCGATGTTGACGGTTCTCATATCCGTACATTGCTTTTAACTTTCTTTTTCAGGTTTATGAGACCGGTTATCGAGCAAGGACATATTTATATAGCTCAACCTCCACTTTTTAGGATTACAAAAAATAAAAAACACTATTATGCTTATTCTGATGAAGAAAGAGATGAAATTTTGAGAGATTTGGCAGGAGGTACAGAGATACAGCGTTACAAAGGCTTGGGCGAAATGGATGCCGAACAATTGTGGGAAACCACTATGAATCCCGAGACTCGTATAATGCTCAAAGTTTCGCTTGAAGATGCTGCGGCCGCAGACGAAACCTTTACAATTTTAATGGGAGACAAAGTAGAACCAAGAAGAGAATTTATAGAGCAAAATGCAAAATATGTTCAAAATTTGGACGTATAATTGCGTGATTTTTTAGATAATTAAAAACTTATTTTATTTTTAATCATTTGATTCATCAGATTTTGTATGCGAGAGAGTTTATATTAGAAATTAGTATATGAAGATTTTAATATATTTTTTAAACAAATTGTTGAATATTTGTTGTCAAACATATATAATTTATATAAATCAAGTTTTAAAATAAAATTTGAAATATTTTATAATTTAAGGAGTAGAAATGAAAGGTAAAGATTCATATCCCCCTGCTGATGTCGGAAAAACATCAAAAACTGTCAAGGACATTCCCTTTAAAAGTGATTCCGATAAATCTTTGGAGTCAAATTCAGACGGAGATGACGTTCGAAAGCGTAATAACTCGGAATTTCGTCGAGTTGAATCCGGAACAAAAATTTTAAACTGTGATGATAAAAATTTTTCAAAACAAACTTTTGAAGATTATACAAATGAAGAGACTGAAATTGGTTCATGCGAGCAAGAGTATTCTGATGACGTTTCGGAAGAATTTGAAGATACCGATGAAGTTTTACATGAAAAAGAATGGGACGGTTCGGAAGCCGAAATAGTTGTTGATGATGAATCA
>CAMEMA010000017.1 GCA_945926705.1 uncultured Clostridia bacterium | reverse complement strand
CCAGCGTTAAGGATGTCAAAGTTGTAAGGAGAGGACGCGTGCGCAGGAGTAAGCTTTATTATCTTCGCGATCGTGTTGGTAAAGCGGCTAAAGTTAAAGAAAAAATTTAAAAGGGGATTTTTTATCCCCAATATTTTTAACTCAAATATGAGTATTTTTAGATAGTTATACATTGAATATTCGATTAATTTTATTGTATTATTACATAAAGGAAGTGTGTTAAAATGGATAAAAATGATATCAAAGAAAGTACTAAAATAGTTAAAAATCCGGCTTCTAAATATTCTTGTTTCTGTTTTGAATGGCTTGAATCGTTAATACAGGCAATAGCATTTATTTTGATTTTATTTACCTTCTTTTTTAGAACAATGAAGGTAGATGGAGAATCCATGATGAATACCCTTCACCATAATGATAAAATTTTTGTATCAAAATGGAATTATACACCCAAAGACGGAGATGTAGTTACAATAGTTAAAGGTCAAAATTACGATAAACCTATAGTAAAAAGGATTATAGCAACAGAAGGTCAGTCTCTTAAAATTGATTTTTCCGACGGAAGTGTTTTTGTAAACGGGGAAAAGCTAGATGAGAGTTACATAAAAGAACCTATGTGGCTTCAAGAAGACGGAGATATTCCGGAGGTAATTCCTGAAGGATATTCATTTGTAATGGGAGACAACAGAAATAATTCTGCCGACAGTCGTTCCAAAGCTATAGGACTTATAGATAATAGAGATATCATAGGTAAAGTTATTTTTATATTTTATCCCTTTAACAGGATAGGTGTAGTCAGATGACATAGTTTTTTATAAGGAGCATTTATACCCGAATATGGATATCTTAAAAAATGAAACATCGGAGAACGATATTAATAGTAAGTATCCGACGACTTATTTTTCTACTTTTTGCTTTGAATGGCTTGAATCCATAATTCAAGCAATAATTTTTGTTGTTATTTTTATGGTATTCTTTTTTAGAATTGTTAATGTAAGCGGAATATCAATGTTAAATACGCTTCACAATGCAGATAAAGTAGTTGTCTTTAAATTGAATTATATTCCAAAAAGTGGAGATGTTGTAGTTATAAAAAGGGGTAGATATTTGGATGAGCCTCTGATAAAGAGGGTTATTGCTACCGAAGGTCAAGAGCTTGATATTGACTTTTCTGAGGGTAGTGTATTTGTGAATGGAAAAAAACTTGAGGAAAATTATATAAAGGAACCGATGTATCTTCAAGGAGACTGGAATTTTCGCGGTAAAATTCCCAAAGGATACTCATTTGTAATGGGTGATAACAGAAACCATTCTCTTGATAGTAGATTTAAAACTGTGGGTCTTATTGAAAATAAAAATATAATAGGAAAAGCATGTTTTGTAATTTTTCCTGTTGATAGAATCGGTAAAATAAGATAGTAATACTTGAAATGAATTAACTGTAAATTTTTTTATTTAAGAAGTGATTAAAATAAAAGATAACTTAAAAACTAATATAAATTGGTTTCCTGGTCATATGGCAAAAACTAAAAAAGAGATTAAAGAATCTCTTAAAAATATAGATTTAGTTGCAGAAATACTAGATTCCAGAATACCTTTTAGCAGCAGTAATCCTGAGATTAATGAAATCATAGGAGAAAAACCTCGCATTATAGTTTTAAATAAATCTGATTTATCTGATGAAAATTTAAATAAAAAATGGATAAATTTTTATAAAACAAAAAATATAAATTGTGTATGTTTTAGCAATAGGGATAATTCAGGAAAATCTATTTTTATTCAAAGAGTTTTAGATATAATGAAACCAAAAATAGATTTATGGAGAAGCAAAGGAATTATAAATCGTGCAATTAGAGTTATGGTTATAGGTATTCCTAATGTAGGAAAATCTTCTTTTATAAATAAGCTTTGTAAAAATTCAAAAGCTAAAGTAGAAAATCGACCCGGTGTTACAAGACGTAACCAATGGTTTTCTGTTGATAAAAATATTCAAATTTTAGATACTCCGGGTGTTTTGTGGCCCAAATTTGATACTTATGAAGTAGCACATAATTTAGCTTTTACCGGGGCTATTAAAGACGAAATATTGGACATTGAAAGTATAGTTCCTTACTTTATAGATGAAATAAAAACAAGCTATATTTCAAATTTAACTACGAGATTTAAGATAGATATTGATTCTATTGCGAATTTGTCACCAAATAAGATATTGGAAAAAATCGCACGAAAAAGAGGAATGTTAATTTCCGGTGGTGAAATTGATTTTTTACGTGCTTCAAATATGATTTTAGAAGAATTTAGAAACGGTAAATTAGGTAAAATAACTTTGGAAAGTCCAAAAATACAAGGTGAAATATAATATGAATTGGCTTTATTATGAAAACTTGTACAACGATAATGGAAATAAACTTGTATGTGGTATAGACGAAGCGGGTAGAGGACCTTTGGCCGGTCCTGTTTACGCTGCTGCTGTAATTTTACCGCCTGATACTATAATTGATGGTGTCAATGATTCAAAAAAAATTAGTGAAAAAAAGCGAGAATATCTCTTTAATATTATAAAAGAAAAATCTTTATGTTTTAATATATCCTTTGCCACAGTGGAAGAAATTGATGAAATTAATATTTTAAATGCAACATTTTTGGCAATGAAGAGAGCTTTTGATGGTTTGAAAAAGTCTCCGGATTTTGCATTAATAGACGGCAACAGAATGCCTGAACTTGGAGTTTCAAGTATAACTTTGGTAAAAGGTGACAGTCTTTCAGAATCTATAGCGTGCGCTTCAATTTTAGCTAAAGTTGAAAGAGATAGATTTATGAAAAAAGAATCGGAAAAATATCCTGAATACTTTTTTGAAAAACATAAAGGATATGGTACTAAAGTTCATATAGAGGCTTTAAAAAAATATGGACCTTGTCGTATACACAGAAAGACTTTTTTAAGGAAGATATTTAACGATGAATGAAAGCGGTAAAAAAGGCGAAAAATTTGTTGCCGAATATCTTGAAAATCAAGGTTTTAAAGTTTCATGCATTAACAATAACAACAGATACGGAGAAGTTGATATAATTGTTGAAGACGAAAAATATATTGTTTTTGTGGAAGTAAAATTGCGTAAAAAAAATTCATTGATAAGAGGAATAGAGGCTGTAAATAAATCTAAAAGGATAAAAATAATAAAAACAGCTTTAATTTATCTGATGAATTACAAATGTACAAAACAACCTCGTTTTGATGTTGCAGAGCTTTTTGATTCACAAAACGGTTTGACTATTAATTATCTTAAAAATGCTTTTGACACGGAGGAATTGGATGAATTTTTTTGATCTTCATTGCGATACTCTCTATGAAATGTTTACTAAAAATAAAGAAATTTTTAAGAATGACCTTAATATTGACATTGAGCGTTCTCTTAAGTATAGACCATATATAGGTTGTTTTGCTGTTTGGATTCCAGATAATATGCGTGGAAAAAATGCTTTTGATTTTTTTAATAAATTATCTAGAAAATTGTATGAACAGGAAAATTTATACAGAAAATATTTTAAAGTATGTAAATCATTTGAAGATATAAAAAATCTGAAAGAACGACAAGGAATTATTTTAACTGTTGAAGGAAGCGCTGCTCTTGGAGGAAAAATTGAAAATGTCAATTCTCTTTATAAATCCGGAGTCCGGATTATGACTTTAACATGGAATGGTAAATGTGAAGTGGGGGACGGAGCAGATTTTAAGGGAGGATTAAGTGATTTTGGATATGAAGTTGTTAAAAAAATGGAAGAAACAGGAATTATAGTAGATGTTTCGCATGCTTCCGAAAAACTTTTTTATGATTTAAGCCAAATGGCATCAAAGCCTTTTATAGTAACGCATTCCAATTCTCAGACTATTTGTTCTCATAGGAGAAATTTAACTGATGAGCAGTTTGAAACGATAAAATCCGTCAAAGGGTTGGTAGGAATAACTTTTTGCAGATATTTTTTAAGTGATAAAAAACAAGCTCATTTTGATGATTTATTAAGACATGTTGAACATTTTTTAGAACGTGGAGGAGAAAACATTTTAGCTATTGGAAGTGATTTCGACGGAACAGAACTTCCTGTAGACATTTCAGGAATAGAATCTATTGAAAAAATTTATGAGAATTTTTTAAAATACAATTACAGTGAAAGATTATTAGATAAGATATTTTTTGAAAATGCCTACAATTTTATGAGATTAAATTTAACTTAATTTCTTTTACCATAAGGAGGAAATAAATGTCAGTTTACGCTATTTCAGATTTACATCTTTCTCTCGGTTCAAATAAAAGTATGGAAGTTTTTCCGGGATGGGAAAATTATATGGAAAAAATAAAAAAAAATTGGATATATGAAATTAGCGAAAATGATACTGTGGTTGTGGTTGGAGATATTTCTTGGGCCATGAAAATAAAGGATGCAAGGAAAGATTTCGAATTTATAAATAATCTTCCCGGGAAAAAAATTTTTATAAAGGGCAATCATGATTATTGGTGGAGTACTTCTAAAAAAGTTAATGAGTTTTTAACTCAAAATAATTTTAATAGTATATCCATAATATATAATTCTGCGATAGCTGCTGAAAATATCTGTATTTGCGGAACAAGAGGTTGGATGTATAATTCTGAAGAAACAGAGGATAAAAAAATTTTAATTCGAGAAATAGAGAGGCTGAAACGCTCCTTAGATTTTTCTTTGGAATATGGATTGGAACCAATTGTGTTTTTGCACTATCCTCCAGTATACAATTTTCAAGAATCTGAGGAAATTATTAATATTTTGATTGAAAGAAATATAAAAAAGTGTTATTATGGTCATATTCATGGTAGCGGAGCGAAAAAAGGCGTCATTGAAGGTAAATATAAGGGAATAGAGTTTAGACTTATATCCAGTGACTACATAGATTTTAAGCCTTTACTTATTGTGTGATAAGATACGATCCGCATATGTTTTAATTGTTATTTTGAAAGGATGAATTTTAAAATGGATCTTAAGTCGTCAAATAAGGTGGATGTCAATCGTTGGGAACTTGAAATTTCAATTTCTGCTGAAGAGTTTTCCAAGGAAGTTGATAAAGTTTATAATCGTCAAAAAAATAAAATAACTGTTCCAGGTTTCAGAAAGGGAAAAGCACCAAGAACGTTCATAGAAAAATATTACGGTGAACAAATTTTTTACGAAGATGCAATTAATGCCTTGTACCCGGATGCTTTAGAGGAAGCTGCACAAAAAGCAGGTATTGAGCTGGTTGACGATCATATCGATTTTGAAGTAGTCAAAATGAGTAAGCAAGACGGTTTGGATTTTAAGGTAAAAGTTACCGTAATGCCTGAAGTAAGTGTAGAAAATTATAAAGGCATAGAAGTCAAAAAAATCGGTACTGTCAGAGTAACTAAAGATGATATAGAAAAAGAACTTGTAAAGCTTCAAGAAAGGAATGCAAGGCTTGTAACAGTTGAAGACGATACTCCTGCAGAAATCGGAGATATGGTAAATATAGATTTCGAAGGCTCGGTTGACGGAAAACTGTTTGAGGGAGGCAGTGCCAAAGACACAAATTTAGAGCTTGGCAAAAAACAGTTTATAGACAATTTTGAAGAACAAATTTCAGGGCACAAAATCGGAGATGAATTTGATGTTAATGTTACGTTCCCGGAAAATTACCATGTTAAAGAACTGTGTGGCAAAAAAGCCGTGTTCAAGACTAAATTAAATCAAATTAAAAAGAAAGAACTTCCTGAAATAAATGACGATTTTGTAAAAGATATAAGCGAGTTTGACACATTAAAAGACTTTAAAGAAGATTTAAAAAATAAACTTTCCGAAAGTAAGAAGAAAAAACTCAAAGACGATTCAGAAAATGAAATGATTGATAAATTTATCGAATTAGTTAAAGTTGATATTCCAGAAGCTTTGATTAAGACTAAAGTCAAAGAACTTATAAGAGATTTTGAGTACAGACTTCAGTCTCAAGGGTTAAGCTTTAAAGATTACATGAAATTTACAGGTACTAATGAGGAAAAATTATCTGATACTTTCCGTCCTCAGGCTGTTAACCATGTAAAATTTGATTTGGGATTAAAGAAAGTTGCAGAGCTGGAAAACATACAAATTTCTGATGAAAGAATAGAAAAAGAATATGAAAAAGTTGCAGAACAATATAAGATGAAACCGGAAAAAATTAAAAAATTTATAATGCCGAATGACATCAAAAGTAGTATTGTCAGAGCAGACGCATTGGAAATCATAAGAAAAAATAGGGTAGAAAAATAGTTTTCATGATTGAATATCAAATTAGTTTCACATTTTAAATAATATTAATTAAAATATTTAATTATCATAGTGGATAGTAACTATTAACGGGGGTTTATAAATGAGTTTAGTTCCTTATGTTGTTGAGCAAACCGGTCGAGGAGAAAGATCATATGATATTTTTTCAAGATTATTAAATGACAGAATTATAATGCTCAACGAAGAAGTAAATATGAACACTTCGAGTTTAGTTGTAGCTCAGTTGCTGTATTTGGAAGGTCAAGACGCCTCTAAAGATATAAGCTTATATATTAATAGTCCCGGAGGGTCTGTAACCGACGGAATGGCTATATATGATACAATGCAGTATATTAAATGTGATGTTTCAACTATATGTATGGGTATGGCAGCAAGTATGGGTGCATTTTTGTTAGCTGCTGGAGCTAAAGGAAAAAGATATGCGCTTCCCAATTGTGATATAATGATTCATCAACCAAGCGGAGGAGCTAAAGGTCAAGCAACCGATATTAACATTCACGCTCAGCATATATTAAAAACAAAGGAAAAATTAAATAAAATTTTGTCGGAAAAAACTGGCCAGCCTTATGAGATTATTGCAGCAGACACTGAAAGAGATAACTTTATGGATGCTGAACAAGCTCTTAAATATGGTTTGATTGATAAGATAATAAATAAAAGATAATCTTAGGAAAGTTTAAAATTATACATTAGGAATCGGTGATTAAATATGGGCATAAATCGAGGAAACAAAGACAGAGAGCTCTGCTGTTCATTTTGTGGTAAACCGCAAGATGAAGCTAAGAAATTAGTAGCAGGACCCGGTGTATGCATTTGTGATGAATGTGTAAGCTTGTGTGTTGACATACTTGATGAAAAAACCTCTAAATCTTGTGACGTTCGAAAGAATATCAAGGCTAAAGCTATGTCTGAAAAGGAAGAAAAAGTTCTTCCAAAACCTCATGATATAAAAAAATATTTGGATGATTATGTAATAGGGCAAGATGATGCTAAAATTGCTCTTTCCGTTGCTGTTTATAATCATTACAAAAGAATTTTTTTCGGAGGTTCAACAAGTGATGTTGAGCTCAAAAGGGGTGACGTGGTTTGATTGGTACCAACGGGTGTGGGAAAAACTCTTTTGGCTCAAACTTTGGCTAAGATGATTGATGTTCCTTTTGCAATTGCCGATGCCACCACTTTAACGGAAGCGGGATATGTAGGAGAAGATGTAGAAAATATCCTTCTAAGACTTATTCAAGCTGCCGACTTTGATATTGAGAAAGCGGAACACGGTATAATTTATGTTGATGAAATTGATAAAATAGCAAGAAAATCCGAAAACGCTTCCATTACACGTGATGTAAGTGGAGAAGGAGTTCAACAGGCGCTTCTTAAAATAATAGAGGGAACAAAATCGAGTGTACCTCCAAAAGGCGGAAGAAAACATCCTCAGCAAGAATTTATACAAATTGATACGTCCAATATTCTTTTTATATGCGGAGGTGCATTCGAGGGAATTGAAAAGATTATCGAGAAACGAGTTAGCACATCTTCGATGGGATTTGGAGCTAAAGTCATGACTCGTAAGGAAATTGATTCAACTGACTGGATGAATCAGGCCATTCCTCAAGATTTTGTGAAGTTTGGTCTTATTCCCGAATTAGTGGGAAGGCTTCCTGTTATTGCTTCTCTTAAAGGTCTTGATGAAAAATCTTTGATTCGTATTTTAACTGAACCAAAAAATTCTTTAATAAAACAATATAAGAAACTGTTTGAACTGGATAAAGTAGAACTTGAATTTAAAGATTCAGCTCTGAAGGCGGTTGCAAAAAAGGCTATTGATAGAAATATCGGTGCAAGAGGACTTCGCTCGATAATTGAAGATACACTTCAAAAAGTTATGTTTGATGTACCTTCCGATCATACAATTGAAAAAGTTATTATAGACGAAGATGTTATATTAGGGAAAAATAAGCCCGAGTTCTTATATAACGAAAATAGGGAACCTGTTATAATTTCTATAAGTTCGGATAAATTGTTCAGTAAGCGTCCTACTGAGAATGGCGCCTCATAAAAAGGATGGAGTTGAATTAAGATAGAAGAAAAAATAAAAATTGATGAAGCTGTTCCGGTTCTCCCTCTCAGAGGGTTTGTAATGTTTCCTGATTTGTTGCTTCACTTCGAGATAGGACGAAAAAAATCTATATTAGCTGTAAAGGAGGCTATGAATTCCAATCAGCTAATATTTTTGGTTACTCAAAAAAGGGTAAAAGATAATGATCCAAGTAAAACTCAAATTTATGAGTTTGGAGTTTTGGCACGTATAAAGCAAATAATAAGTCAAAACGGGGATTTAATGAGAGTTTTAGTTGAGGGTAAGTATCGTGCGGAAGTTGTTGAATATATTGACGACGGAGAATTCCTAAAAGCTGTTATAGTTAAAAAAGAGGATATTAATCAGCATAAAAATGCTGTTTCAGAGGCACTTATAAGAAAAGCCGAAGATTTATTTTCGGAATATTTGAGTATATCTCCCAAAAAACCTGTTGATCTAATTTTAAATCTTGAATCTTATGAAGAAGTCGGAAAAGTATCAGATTATATTTCTTCCAACATTATTTTGGATTATAAAGATAAACAGGTTTTGCTTGAAGAACTTGATACTATACAAAGAATAAAAAAATTAATTGTGTTTTTATCACATGAAAATGAAGTTATAAATTATGAAAATGAGCTGGCTCTTAAAATAAAGAGTTCTATTGATAAAAATCAAAAAGAATATATTTTAAGAGAACAAATAAAAATCCTTTCACGGGAATTAAATGATAGTTCCGACCCCGTTACAGAATCTGAAGAGTATAAAGAAAAGTTAAGGAAATTGAAGCTTCCTAAAGATACATATGACAAGTTAAAGAAAGAATGTGAGAATTTTTCTAAAGTTCCATCAGGTTCCAGCGAAGCAAATATAATACGAACATATTTAGATACATGTTTTTCATTGCCGTGGAACAAATCTTCTAAGGATGTCATAGATATTTCTAAAACTAAAAAGATTTTGGATAAAGGTCATTTTGGATTGAAAGATGTAAAAAATCGAATCTTAGAATTTTTATCCGTAAAAAAATTAGCTCCTGATATCAAAGGACAAATAATTTGTCTTGTAGGTCCTCCTGGAGTTGGAAAAACTACTATTGTAAAGTCTTTGGCTAAGGCTATGGGCAAAAAGTATATCCGAATTTCTCTTGGCGGAATTAATGATGAATCGGAAATAAGAGGTCACCGAAAAACCTATATAGGCGCTATGCCCGGTAGGATTATAACATCTATCAAACAAGCGGGTACAAATAATCCTTTAATATTGCTTGATGAAATTGATAAAATTTCAGAAGATTATCATGGAGATCCGGCCTCAGCATTGTTGGAGGTACTGGACCCTGAGCAGAATTGTGAGTTTTATGATAGATATATAGAAGTACCTTTTGATTTAAGTAATGTCCTTTTTATTGCTACTGCTAATGATAAAGAAAGTATACCTGCGCCTTTATATGATCGTATGGAGATTATAGATTTATGCAGCTATACTTATGAAGAAAAATTTCATATTGCTAAAGAGCATCTAATTCCTAAGCAATTAAAGAGACATGGACTAACAAAAAAAACGTTTTCAATAAGCGACGATTGTATAAATTTGTTAATCAGAGGTTATACAAAAGAAGCTGGAGTACGTGAATTAGAGAGAAATATCGCCAAAGTTATGCGAAAATCTGCAAAAAAAATTGTGGAAGACGAGGAAAAATCAGTAAAAGTTGAATTGAATATTCTTAAAGAATTTCTTGGACCGGTTAAATATAAAAATAAAAAAATAGATGATGGAGAATCGGTCGGAGTAGTGCAAGGACTTGCTTGGACTTCAGTTGGGGGAGAATTACTTCCCATTGAAGTTTTGCCAATGAAAGGGAAAGGAGATATACAAATAACCGGTTCTCTAGGTGATGTCATGAGAGAGTCTGCACAGTTAGCGATTAGCTATATACGAAGTAATTATTTAAAATTAGGTGTAAAAAGAGATTTTTACAAAAATATGGATATACACATTCATGCTCCTGAGGGTGCTATCCCTAAGGATGGTCCTTCAGCTGGAGTGACTATAGCTACTGCTTTACTTTCATCTCTGAATAATATTCCTGTGAATTCGGATATTGCTATGACCGGTGAAATTATTTTGAAAGGTAGAGTTCTTCCAATAGGCAGATTAAAAGAAAAAGTTATGGCTGCTTATATAAATGGTATAAAAACTGTTATTATTCCTGCTGAGAATGAAAGCGATATAAGTAAAATTGATGATGTGGTTAAAAAATCTATCAATTTTGTTAAAGCTGATAATCTCAGTACTGTTTTTGAATATGCTTTAAAAGATTTTAAAAAAAATAATATATCCAAAAAGAAAAAGTAGATGGTGCATAACAGTGAATTTTAATAATGTTTATTTTGAGAAGTCTGTCGGTAATTTAAGGCAGTTTCCTTCAGATAAGTTGCCGGAAATTGTATTTTCAGGAAAATCGAATGTTGGAAAATCTTCGCTTATAAATAAAATATTAAATAGAAAATCTTTAGCACGAGTAAGCACAAAACCGGGAAAGACAATAAATATAAATCTATATAATGTAAAACAAATGCGGTTTGTAGATTTACCGGGTTATGGTTACGCTAAAGTATCTTTTTCCGAGAAAAAAAGATGGTCTGATTTAGTTGAAGGTTATTTTAATTTCAGTCAAAATATTTCTCTTGTCGTTCAGATTATAGATATGCGGCATAGCCCATCTGCTCTTGATTTTCAAATGATGGACTATCTATATTTCAAAAAGTTCCCCTTTATAATAGTTTCCTCTAAAGTTGATAAGCTTAATAAAACTCAGAGATTGAATCGTACAATTGATCTTAGAAATGAACTGGAGAAGTACATTGATATCTCCAATGTAATATTTTCTTCTGCAACAGGTGAAGGAATAGAAAACATAAAAAGTATAATTTTAAGTAGTTTAAATAGTAAATAAGGGAGAAAAAACTATGGATGAAAATCTTAGTAAAATATATGACCCTAAAATAGTTGAAGATAGATTATATAAATTTTGGGTTGACAACGGGTTTTTCAAAGCGAATATTAACAAAGATAAAAAGCCATATACAATTGTAATGCCACCTCCTAATATAACAGGTAAGCTTCATATGGGGCATGCTTTAGATGAAACTATACAAGATATTATAGTAAGATTTAAAAGAATGCAGGGATATGAAGTCCTTTGGGTTCCGGGTACAGATCATGCTGCTATAGCGACAGAAGCAAAGGTAGTAGAGCAAATGCGTAAAGAAGGTATTTCTAAAGAGGAAATAGGTCGCAAAAAATTTTTAGAACGTGTATGGAAATGGAAAAATGAGTATGGTAGCAACATAGTAAATCAGCTAAAAAAATTAGGTGCTTCTTGTGATTGGTCAAGAGAAAGATTTACTATGGATGACGGATGCAGCAAAGCTGTTAGAGAATTTTTTGTGCGTCTTTATGAAAAAGGATTGATTTACAAAGGGGAAAAAATAATTAATTGGTGCCCTAAATGTAAAACTTCTATCTCTGATTCAGAGGTCAGTTTTGAGGAACTAGACGGGCATTTTTGGAACATAAAATATCCTATAGTTGGAATTGACGATTTTATAACTGTTGCTACTACTCGTCCGGAAACGATGTTTGGAGATGTAGCTATTGCTGTTAATCCCAATGATAAACGATATAGTCATTTGAAAGGCAAATCAGTTATAATCCCTATAGTCAAGCGAGAAATACCTATAATTTTTGATGATTATGTAGATATGGAAGTTGGAACAGGAGCTCTCAAAATAACACCGGCTCACGATACGAACGATTTTGAAGTAGGAAACAGGCATAATTTAAAAATTATAACAGTTATGGATAAATCCGCAGTAATGAATGAAAAAGCTGGCAAATATCAGGGGCTTGATAGATATGAGGCCAGAAAGCTTCTTGTTGAAGATTTAAAAAAGCAAGGGTATATTGAAAGTATAAAAGAAATAAAACATAATGTCGGAACTTGTTACAGATGCTCAACAGTAGTGGAACCGCAGGTTTCAAATCAATGGTTTGTTAAAATGGAATCACTTGCTAAACCAGCCATTGATTGCGTAAAAGATAAAAAAACGTCGTTTATACCAGAAAGATTTAGCAAAATTTATTATCATTGGATGGAAAATATTAAAGACTGGTGTATTTCGCGTCAATTATGGTGGGGGCACAGAATACCTGTCTGGTACTGTAATAACTGTGGGGAAATAATTGTTTCTAGAGATGACATTTTTAAATGTAATAAATGTGGTTCATCTGATATTCATCAAGATGAAGATACTTTGGACACGTGGTTTTCTTCCGGTCTTTGGCCTTTTTCCGTATTAGGATGGCCTGAAAAGACACCTGAACTTGAATATTTTTATCCTACAAAAGTACTTGTAACGGGCTACGATATAATATTTTTTTGGGTTGCAAAGATGATTTTTTCATCTATTGAAATAATGAAAGTTCCACCGTTTGAAAATGTATTAATTCATGGATTGGTTCGAGACTCTCAAGGTAGAAAAATGTCCAAATCTCTTGGAAATGGAATAGACCCAATTGAAATTATAGAAAAATACGGAGCAGATGCTTTAAGGTTTTCTTTGATTTTGGGAACTAGTCCCGGCAATGATATGAGGTTCTTTTATGAAAAAGTAGAAGCAAGCAGAAATTTTGCAAATAAGATATGGAATGCTGCAAGATTTGTTCACATGAACA
>CAMEMA010000016.1 GCA_945926705.1 uncultured Clostridia bacterium | reverse complement strand
CACCTTGACTACACTTCAAAACTGTCCTCGGCAAAGGCAATGGTCAGCGGAATGGTACTCCCCGAATTAGTGAATTTCGGTAGCAAGTGGACCGAAATTTCAGACGATGTCGGAAAGAACTGATTTTTACGGTTCGAATACGCCAAAATGCCGAAAATCGCCTTGTTCTTTCCAAAAATCGAGCTGTTCTTTTCAAAGTTTTGAGCCCAATTTGAGCAAAAGAGCAAAAAAGAAAAGTCCAGCAAACCCGCTTGTTTACTGGACTTTTTGGCGGAGAAGGTGGGATTCGAACCCACGTGCGGTTGTCCCGCAAACTGATTTCGAGTCAGCCCCGTTATGACCACTTCGATACTTCTCCTAATATTCAATTTTCTAAAACCCTACAAGCTATACAAAGTATAGGCAAACAAGCATATTATAATAAATATCTATATCTCATTTTATTTGTTAATTTGGATTATGTCAATATCGAAAACTTAAAATAATTTAATTAAAATTTTTAGGATACCTTATTTTGACAAAATAAGCGTAATTTTAGGTACATAATAAATTAAAAGAGACGAACGAAGGTGAAACATGAAACAAGTATTGTATGTGGATATTCTTGCCGCTGTAAGTCTTTTCGTGAATTATTTTATTTTAACTGCAACCTCAAAATTTTTTTGTATCAAACTAAAAACCACACGACTAATATTAGGAGAATTAATAAGCATAATTTGTTCGATGTACATATTTTTACCGGAACCTGCCGCTTGGATTTCTTTCTTAATAAAATTAGTGATGGCATGTGCGATAGTGCTTACGGTTTTTGAGATTAAAAGTTTTAAGATGTTTTTGAAGATTCTTGCTTGTTTTTACTCGATAAGTTTTGCTTTTTCAGGGATTATGTTTTTTATTTGGTGTGTATGGAAACCTAAAGGAATGATAATTAACAATGGAGTTGTATATTTTAATATTTCGCCAATAATTCTTATTTTTTCAACTGTTATTGCCTATGCATTGATAGAAATAATTAATAGGATAACGGGAAAAAAAGAAATAAAAAACCGATGGTGTGATATAAAGGTATCTTTTGAAGGTAAAAATGTTATTTTCAAAGCGAAAATAGATACATGTAATTCACTCAAAGAACCATTTTCAAATTTGCCGGTAATAGTTGCACGAAGCAGTACAATATCTTCTTTATTTCCAGAAAATATAAATTTTGAACTTAATTCTGAGCCGAGTACAGAAAAAAATATATTCAAAAAAACAGATTTAAAAATGCGTATTGTCCCTTTCAAAACGGTTTCCGGAGAGGGAATTTTGCCTGCTTTTAAGCCTGATTTCATATATACTTCAGACGGAGTACAAAAACAGGCATATATAGCTGTGTGTTCTAATAAAATTCTTCCTCGTGATATCCCTGCGCTTATGAGTCCGGAACTCATAGATTAAATTTTAAAAGGAGAATATACATGAAAACTTGTTTTAATATTATTTCGAAAAGCATAAAAAAATTTATTGTATTTTTAAAAAAAGTAATTTTTATAAATAAAAAAGAAATTCACTACATAAATGGCCCCGAAACTTTGCCTGCTCCTTTATCTCACGAAGAAGAGCTTAAAATAATGCAAAAAATTTCTGAAGGAGCTCCCGAATCCGTTAGAGAACCGCTTATTACACATAATCTTAGATTAGTGGTTTATATAGCTAAAAAATTTGATTCATCCGGAATTTCCATAGAAGATCTCATTTCTATTGGTACAATAGGTCTTATAAAAGCAGTTAATACTTTTTGTCCTTCTAAGAACATAAAGCTCGCAACCTACGCTTCAAGGTGTATAGAAAATGAAATATTGATGTATTTAAGAAAAACCGCTCAAATAAAAAATGAAACTTCAATTGATGAGCCGCTTAATGTTGATTGGGACGGAAATGAACTTTTACTTTCTGATATTTTGGGAAGTGATCAGAATATAGTGATGGCACGTCTTGAACAGGAAACGGAGTGCTCCCTTGTAAATGAAGCGGTAAGGAATCTTGGAGAACGTGATAAAGTAATTATGCAACTAAGATTTGGACTTGCGGGAGAAAAAGAGCATACTCAAAAAGAAGTTGCAGATTTGATGGGGATTTCACAGTCTTATATTTCACGTTTGGAAAAAAGAATAATCGAGAAATTAAAAAAAGATATCGAAAAAATATCTTCTTGACTTTTTATACTTTTATTCAAAACATAATAAAAGCCATCCATCATAAGGAGGATGGCTATCTTATATCTTTACAATAACTGTCTTACACTATGCATTTAAATATGGTCAGTACTACTTATTGGTTGAGCGTTCACATTTATTTGCAAATGCAGCGCAAGCGC
Organism: uncultured Clostridia bacterium; assembly: GCA_945926705.1. Taxonomy (GTDB): domain Bacteria; phylum Bacillota; class Clostridia; order Oscillospirales; family Acutalibacteraceae; genus UMGS1491. The sequence goes on along the minus strand of CAMEMA010000016.1, from coordinate 11,280 downwards.
AGGCACCAATGAAATCGGAATTCTTGGATACGAATTTAGATACACTTTCAAGGGAAGAACCGGGTTCAGCACCTCTTAAATAGTCAAATCCTCTTCCTAGAGCATAGGCTCCTCCGCCAACGACTCCTGCAGTAAGAATTACTGAAGTTCCTATAATTATAGATGCTTGAACAACGCTTAATATTTTTTGTGAAAATGATGCCATGTATATTTCCTCCTAATATTTATTCTGTAATTATATTATAACACAAGACCAATATAAAATCAATAGTTTTTGAAGATTTTAAAATATCTTTTATCTGCTAGTTTAGCGTTCACATTTATTTGCAAATGCAGCGACAGCGCATGCACCAACTAAGTCGGAATTCTTGGATACAAATTTAGATACACTTTCAAGGGAAGAACCGGGTTCAGCACCTCTTAAATAGTCAAATCCTCTTCCTAGAGCATAGGCTCCTCCGCCAACGACTCCTGCAGTAAGAATTACTGAAGTTCCTATAATTATAGATGCTTGAACAACGCTTAATATTTTTTGTGAAAATGATGCCATGTATATTTCCTCCTAAGATTTATTTTTTAATTACATTATAACATAATCAAAACATAAAATCAATATATTTTTTATTTTTTTAAGAATTTGTAAAAAAAAATGATTTATAATAAAATTTGTTAAGTGTGGTATTTTTCAAAAAATATTTAAGGTAGGTGAACAACAGCGTTATTGCTGTAAATTATGTTAAATATAGGATTTCACGTTTCAAGTTCCGGAGGATTTTGCTCAATGGCTGAAAAGGCTTTAAAAGCCGGTGCTACCACTTTTCAGTATTTTTCAAGAAATCCTCGTGGCGGTTCGGTAAAATCTTTGAATATAAAAGATATTGAGAATTTTTTGAAAATAAAAAAAGATAATTTTTCTCAGATTGTTGCTCATTCGCCGTATGTTTTGAATTTATGTTCTAAAACAGAAAGTATAAGAAATTATTCTAAAAATATGCTTGCCGAAGACCTTGCAAGAACAGATTTAATTCCCGGAGTTTTGTATAATTTACATCCCGGAAGTCATACGGGACAAGGTAAAGATTTAGGTATAGAGCAGATTTCAAAAGCTCTCAACGAAGTTTTAAAACAAGAGCAAAAAACTGTTGTTCTTCTTGAAACTATGGCTGGTAAAGGCAGTGAAATAGGTGGAAATTTTAGTGAATTGCGTAAAATAATCGACAATGTAGAGTTAAAGAGCAAAATAGGTGTGTGCTTTGATACTTGTCATGTATTTGACAGTGGTTACGATATTGTAAATGATTTGGATGGAGTATTTGAAAAATTTGACAATACAATAGGAATTGGTATGTTGAAGGCTGTACATTTAAACGACAGTAAAAATTTATGCGCAAGCAAAAAAGACCGCCATGAAAAAATAGGTAAAGGAAATATAGGTATGGAAACTTTTTCAAAAATAGTAAACAATCCTTACCTTAGAAATTTGCCTTTTATATTGGAAACTCCTCAGGAAAGCACAGAAGGTTGGAAAGAAGAAATTGCCGTTTTGAGAAAGATTTCAGAAAACGGAACTAAAAATTAATTAAAGGAAAATGCAATGACGGAAAGAAGCTCAAAGTATCTAGGTGGCAAGATAAGCGAAATAGTAATTAATGCTTTGAAACCTTTTATGGAAAAAATAAAAATTAAAGGTATAAAAAAAAGCGTGGAAAATTTGATTCCAGGTATAAGCGTAGATGAATTTATTATAGAAAAAATAAAATATCAACTTTGTAAACGCAGAGGAATTGAATTAGGGCATGGTCTTGGCAGAGCAGATGTACAGTATAGACGTGGAGGGATTCAAATTGAATTTGTCGGAATTCTTAGACTTTTTATTAAAAAAATTACAATTACAGATAAGCAAATAATAAGTTCCTTTGATAGCATTATTTCTCAAATTGAAAAAAAGTATATATCAGATGATGAGTATATAACCAATAAAGTCGATGAAATTATATATAGTCTTTCGGTTACAAAAATATATAAGCCTAAAACGTCAGAAGAAAAAACTCTTTACGATTTGGCGATTTTGATATTGCTCAATTATTATAAATCTTCAGATGAAATTCCTAAATGGATTAAACCTGCACTTACAAATATAGGAAAAGGAAAATTTATAGAAAAATGGATTGATATTTTAATAGAATATATTTCCGAAGTTACCGCTCAACTTAGCGAAGGAATATTTTTTGATTTTAAAGTTACATTTGATTCGGTTTTAATTCGTTCTTTTTTAAATAAAAAAACAAATAAAGGTCAAATATCTCATCTTCTTAGTATGTTTGACGTTAATTTAAAAGATGTAATTTATAATTTTTCTAAAAATTACATAAGTCCAAGTTTTATACGTGGCGCAAGTGAAATTTTGAGAGATATAGCCGGAAATTTCTTAGGCAATTGTTTTAAATCTTTTCCAAAGAATGTCAAAGATTTTAAAGAAAATATTCCGCATGAACCTTTTGGAATAACTGTAACGCTTGGTGAGAATCCGCATACAGACAGAAATTTCAGATGGTTTACGGAACTTGAATTTAAAAATTCCGTTTTGGAATATTCATACAAAGAAGATTTTTCTGAAAGTTTTAAAGTTGAAGTTTCTTGCAAAAAAGTACCGAAAACGTGGCCTCTTTTAAATTTGGGGTTAGTTTCAAGTTATGAAATAGTGTATATGAATGAGTATTCGGCTTCTTTAAAAGGATTAATACCGGGAAATGTCTATTATAGGATATTGTATTCAACAGAAAAAAAGAGTTCTGTTTATAATCTTAAAGTTTCAAACTCTTCAAATGAATTTAAATTCATGATTTTAGCTGATTCCCAAGGAATGGTAAAGAGTGATTATGAAGTTTTTTCAAAAATGTTGGAAACAGCAGTTAAAAGAGAAAAAAATATCGATTTTACGATACACTTGGGAGACTTTGTAGATGATGGCAATAATGAAGAATATTGGAAATGGGTTTTAAAAAGTGATGTATGGCGTGAAACCGCAACTGTTCCATTAAGCGGAAACCATGAAGCCATTATAAGTGCCACAGCATTAAAAGCAGGTGTAAACGGTGCTGTTTTTGGGCATTTTAACATTAAAAATTTTCCCATTCAAGATACAAAATCAGGAGTATATTACTCTTTTGTTTACAACGATACGACGTTTATAATTTTGAACACAAATAGCGTATCCGGGAGCGGTTTAGATAAAAAACAATATCGGTGGGCATTAAATGTTGCGAAACAAGCTAATACAAAGTGGAAAATACTTTGCGTTCATAAAGCTCCTTATTCTAACGGACCGCATCATAAAGATTTTAGTGTAAAAAAAATAAGAAATCAAATCATTGATTTGGCATATTACGGAGAAATAGACTTGGTTCTCGGCGGTCACGACCACGTTTATGTAAGAACTCCCTTTTTAATTGAGGGTATGCCGGTTCAACCTGAAATTAAATATGGAAAATCGTGTAATAAAAGTGAAATGACATTTGTCAATCCCAGAGGGACTGCCTTTATAGTTCCTTCAACTTCGGGAGTAAAGCATTATATCGGAGATGTTTCGACTGATTTTCCTATTTATAAGTCTTTGCGTATTTTAAATCCTGTTTATTCTACAATAGAAATAAATAATGGCAAGCTTTTTTTTAAAGCATATGAATTTAGTAAAGAAAATTGTAAATTTACAGAAATTGATTCTTTTGCCATTGAGAAAAAGGATTCACCAAAAAGTCATTTTGATGGAAAGTTTGTTTGTGATTATATAGACACCATTCCTGATATTCCAAAAATAGATAATAGTAAAATAATAGATAAAATACGGACTTTTTACAATAAACTTGAGTACACAGAAAAATTGAAGGTCAAAAACTATGATAAGTTTTTGCATGCTGTTCGGATGAATGAAAGCTATAAGAAAATACAAAATATGGAAATAAGGATAGTGAGAAGTAAAAATGAATTCATAAATGCACTTAAAGACGTCAATGTTGGGACTATAATGGTGGATTGCAGTGAAATAAAATTCGAAAATTGTCTTTCCATGAACGATAAAATATATATAAACCGCAATTTGTATATAACAGGAGAAGCTAAACTTTCTCATGTTAGATTTGTTTTGAAAAATGGAGCATTTTGTATTATTTCCGGAGGTATTTGTATAGATAATACCAGAAAACCATTTTCCATATACACTGCAAGAGATATTTTTGAGATGAGGGATAATTCTGTTTTAATATTGGAAAAGAATGCCACTTTAAACGGAGGATATGGTACTGGTTTCAGGGGTTACGGAATAAATGCTATAGGTGAAAATACTCACGTTTATCTAAGTAGTTCCGGACATAATTTTGTAAGTAAAGGTGTAGTGATTGCGCCAAATAAGGAATCCCAAATATCAATTCGTTCCGGAAAATATCTTTCTTCGGGGGGATATTGCACTTTAAACGTGAACGGTTCTTTGAGTATATATGGAGGATTTATAAGGAGTATTAAAGGATATGAAAAATCGAATATAAAGATTGCAGGAGGTATAATAGGTGAAAATAACGAGTTAAAGTACCCCATCCCGCTCGAAACTTTTGGAAAATTAAATGTTAAAGGCGGAATAATAAAAAGCAGAGAGGGTACGTCGATATATTTTCATGGAAAAGACAACATGGAAAACTCAAATTTTGATAATTCCGTTGATATTGCTGGAAAAATTTTATATAATTAGTGTGCAATATTTTAAAGGAGGAATTTAGGAATTTGCTTTGAAATTCCGGATATTATGGATTATTACAGGCGTCTTAATGACAGAGATAGAAAAAAACTGAATTTTTATAGGAAGTTTAAAAGAATTACAAAGACAGGTATAAAATGGTGGTTTATCGGTTGCGGAATATTTTTTTTATTTGTCGTAGGTATAGTGTTTCTTTATAAGTATATAGACGGCAAAAAAACCAGCAATATGGAAATTGAGTCTTTCGCTTCTAGTACTCTGTCCGGTCAAAATTCTCAAGACACTGACGGCATGAATGAACTTAGCAAAAAAGAATTAGAACGTGAAGACGCTAAAAGTGATTTTCTTGATAGCAAAATCGATGAAAAAAATGAGGTTTGTGAGGCCGTAAAAATTAATAAAAGCAATAAAATGTATGATTTTTCAAGTTGGAATAAAACTTGTTCTCCTGAGATGGTAATAATAAATAAGGAAAACCCAATTTCTGAAAATATTATTGTAAAAACAAAGGTCTGTCATGGAAAAGAAATAAACGTCGAAGCTGCGGAAAATTTGGACTCTATGATAAATGAAGCTAAAAAGCAAGGGATAGTGCTTTGGGTTTCATCCGGTTATAGAAATATTAGCTTTCAAACTAAACTTTTTAATCGTCGAGTTGAAAGAGAAAAGTCTAAGGCCATAATTTCAGATGAAGAAGCTGAAAAACGAGCATCAAAAGTTGTTGCTAAACCCGGAACAAGTGAACACAATACCGGATTGGCAGTTGATTTTAATGTTGTAGAAGATGATTTTTACAAAACAAAGGAATATAAATGGCTTATGGATAATGCTCATAAATATGGGTTTATAGAAAGATATCAAAAAAAATGGAAAGAACACACGGGAGTAATATATGAACCCTGGCATTTTAGATATGTAGGAAAAGAACATTCAGGAAAGATAAAAGAAAGTGGTCTTTGTCTTGAGCAATATGTTGTGGATTATCTAATCAAAAAACAAAATACAGCGAAGGAGGATAATTATGCATAAAATTAGAACGAGGTTTGCGCCTAGCCCTACAGGGTATATGCATATAGGAAATTTGCGTACCGCACTTTATGAATATCTTATTGCAAAATCTCAGAATGGAGATTTTATATTGCGTATTGAGGATACAGACAGAAGCAGATATGTTGAAGGTGCGGAAAAAGTTATATATAACACATTAAAAGCCGTAGGTCTTAAACATGATGAAGGTCCGGATATAGGTGGAAATTATGGACCATACGTCCAAAGTCAGCGCAAAGGAGAATATCTTAAATATGCTCTTGAACTTGTGAAATCCGGAGCGGCATACTATTGTTTTTGTGAGAAGAGTGAGGACAGTGAAGGAGCTTTTCAATCCGGTCACAGTGATAAATGCCGTGACTTGAGTGAATCGGAAGTTAATAAATTTTTGTCTGAAGGTAAAAAATATGTTATAAGACAGAAAATGCCTAAAGACGGAAGCACTTCTTTCGATGACGCTGTATTTGGAACGGTTACGATTGAAAATAAGGAGCTTGAAGACCAAATCCTTATAAAAAGTGATGGATATCCGACATATAATTTTGCCAATGTAATAGATGACCATGAAATGGCTATAACGCACGTTGTACGTGGGTGCGAATATCTTTCTTCTACACCCAAATACAATCTTTTGTATGAGGCTTTCGGTTGGAGAGCGCCGGTATATGTTCATCTCCCTTTGATAATGGGTAAAAATGAGGATGGCACGGTTTCCAAACTCTCAAAACGTCATGGAGCGGTAAGCTTTGAAGATTTGACAGATATGGGTTATTTACCGGAAGCAATAATAAACTATATAGCCTTTTTGGGATGGTGTCCGAATAGCAATCGGGAAATTTTTTCTTTGTCTGAGTTGACTCAAGAATTTTCGGTTGATAGAATCAGTAAATCTCCTGCAGTATTTGATTATAAAAAGCTAGATTGGTATAACTCAGAGTATATAAAAAGAAAAACTCTCGAAGAATTTGAAAAAATGGCTTCATCATATATCTCATGTATAACAGATGATTCGGAAAAATCTAAAAAAATAGCTTTGCTTTTGCAAGGAAGAATTTCAAAATTCGGGGAAATTTCGGATATGATAGATTTTTTTGCTAAAGTTCCGGACTATGAAATAGAATTGTTTAAAAATAAAAAGAGCAAGACAACAATAGAAAGTTCTCTGGAAACACTGATTTCCATGAGGGAAAAATTACAAAACCTTGAATCTTGGAACCACGATACAATACATGATTTACTAGTAAAATCCGCTGTTGATGCGGGGGTAAAAAATGGTATGGTGATGTGGCCTGTTAGAATTGCGGTATCCGGAAAAGCAATGACTCCCGGCGGAGCTGTTGAAATTTTGGATATTTTAGGTAAAGATGAATCTTTAAAACGTATTAATGCAGCTATAAATAAGATAAAAGAAAATTAAAGGAGTTTTTACTATGCCTGAAGATATTAAAGAAGAATTGGCAGGAAATTTTGTTTTTGAATCCATAAAAAAAGACATTTTACCCGAAGGAAGATTTGCAGGAAAAACTGTTCATACTCGTTTCCCACCGGAACCCAATGGTTATCTCCATATAGGACACGCAAAAGCAATTTGTATTGATTTCGGAGCGGCGAAAAAATTTAACGGAATGTGTAATCTTCGTATGGATGATACAAATCCTTCAAAAGAGGACGTGGAATATGTTGACTCAATAAAACAAGACGTAAAATGGCTTGGCTTTGACTGGGATGATAGATTTTATTACGCTTCCGATTATTTTGACGTAATGTTTGAAAATGCTTGTCATTTGATAAAGAATGGTTTGGCGTATGTCTGTGAGTTAAGTGCAGAAGAAGTCAGAAAAAACAGAGGTGATGCTTCAACCGCCGCTGTAAGTCCCTACAGAGACAGATCGCCTGAAGAGAGTATGAACCTTTTCATACGTATGAAAAATGGTGAATTTCCCGATGGTAAAATGACTCTTAGGGCAAAAATAGATTTAGCTTCCGGAAACTTTAATATGCGTGACCCTGTAATATATAGAATAAGTCACACAGCTCATCATAAAACAGGTAATAAATGGTGCATTTATCCGATGTATGATTATGCTCATCCGATAGAGGATGCGGTCGAGGGGATAACACATTCGCTTTGTTCGCTTGAGTTTGAAGACCACAGACCTCTTTATGAATGGGTTATAAACAATAGCATCTTTAAAAACAGACCTCGTCAGATAGAATTTGCAAGACTTAATATAAATAATACGGTAATGAGTAAAAGAAAATTAAGAAAACTGGTTGACGAAGGATTTGTAAGTGGTTGGGATGACCCACGACTTCCTACCATTTCCGGACTTAGGCGACGTGGTTATACTCCTGCTTCCATTCGTAATTTTTGTGAAAAAATTGGAGTTTCAAAGGTTATAAGTACCGTTGATTATGCGTTTTTAGAACATTGTCTTCGCAATGATTTAAATATCAAAGCTCAGCGAGTTATGGCTGTTCTTGAACCTGTAAAATTAATTGTTACAAATTATCCTGAAGACAAAACGGAAAAATTTGAAATCGAAAATAATCCCAATGATGAAAATGCAGGAAAGAGAGAGATAAGTTTTTCACGTGAACTATATATAGACGCTTCAGACTTTATGGAAGAGCCCATTAAAAAGTATTTTAGACTTTTTCCAGGAAATGAGGTGCGTCTTAAATCGGCTTACGTAGTTAAATGTACGGGATTTAAAAAAGATGCAAACGGAAAAGTAACTGAAGTTTACTGCGAATATGACCCTGATTCGAGAGGTGGTAACACATTAGACGGAAGAAAAATCAAGGGTACAATTCAGTGGGTTGATGCTAAGACAGCAGTTGACGCAACTGTTAACCTTTATAGTAACTTGTTTACTGTTTCAGATCCTGAATCCGAAGAAAATTTTATGGATGTTTTAAATAAAGATTCCTTAAAAATAGTAAAAAATTGCAAGTTAGAGAGATATTTATTAAATGCTTCTCTTGGAGAGTCTTATCAATTTATGAGAATAGGATATTTTTGTATTGATAAAAACAGTACAAAAAATGACTTGATTTTTAATTTAAGTGTAAATTTAAAAGACAGCTTTAAGAATAAATGACAAAAAACTTAAAAATATCTATATCAGTTGACTTATTGTAAATATATGGTATATTTAGATAAGTGTAATCTTACGGTTAATAATTGGCTCGGGAGGATTTATGAAATGAATAAATTAAAGAAAACAATGCATTTTATTGCAAATTTAAGTTTTTTATTAAGTGTGTTTTTGGGTTATATTTTCTTTAGTTCCGTAGAAGCGCTAGACTGTAAAACTTCTAAAATGTTAGTTGAAGAATCGTCTCCGAGTGATTTTGTTGTAGATGAAGAAGGATGTTTAAAGAGTTATAATGGTTATGCCGAAGCTGTCATGATACCCGGTGGAGTTAAGAGTGTTCCATATGGAATTTTTATGGGCAGAACTGAAATAAAAGCGGTTATTTTTCCGGAGGGCTTAATCTCTATTGATGAATATGCTTTTTATGGATGTAATAATATTTGCGAAGTTGTTTTACCGGAAAGTCTTCAAAAATTAGGCAGGCTTGCTTTTGGTAACTGCAGTAAAATGGAAATATTGTATATAGGAAAAGGTGTTGAATCTTGGGGGGAATTTGCTCTTTTAGGATGTAAAAATCTCTCTTATATTTCAGTAAATGAAGACAATACAACTTATGGATGCTATGATGGTATTTTGTATGACAAAAAATTTGAAAGATTAATTTGTTGCCCGAGCGGTCGAGAAGGAGAAGTGGAGACACATAAAAATACCATTACAATCAGTTCTTACGCATTTTTTGACTGTGAGAGGATAGAAAAAATAATTATTTCGGATAATCTGAGATATATGGATGAAGCTGCATTTTGCGGATGTAAAAATCTTTCGGAAGTTTGCATGGGAAATAATGTAAAAAAGATACGGTCTGGTTGTTTTCAAAATTGTGAATCTTTAAAAGAGTTTATTGTTTCTAACAGTGTGCAGTCAGTTGGAACTATAGCTTTTTTCAACTGTAATTCTCTTATGAGAATTACTTTTCTGAATTCTCAAACTGATATCGGAGAGAAAATTTTTTCGCGCGGTAAAAATATTGTTGTTCGCGGATATGTGGGTTCCAGTGCTGAAAAATATGCCAAAAAATATGGTTATACATTTGAAAAAATAAATTAACAATTATTTATGGTCGCTGATTTGCGGCTGTTTTTTATTGTTTCGAGATTACAACTATGAAATTAGAAGAATAAAATTAAAAAAAACTTGATTTTTCTGATAATGTATGGTATTATTTCATGGTACGACTGCAAATGGTATGCGTTGAAGCGGGAGGTTGCGGCAGAATGCCGGTTTTTCCGTGGAGTATGTCCGATTTTAAACCGGGCGGAAGTTTTAGATTATTTAATTCGAATGTACATGGCTTTGTGTATTTGTATTAGGTAAAATATACTTTTAGATTATCCGGGTTAAACTGTATAGTTTATCCGTTTTTATTTGTCCGGAGTATGAAACACCCGGATGAGTGGATAGTCTGGTGAGCGCCCACCACTAATAAAGTAAGGAGGCGATTTTGATGGAATTAACAAAAGCTAAAAAAGTTGCAAAGATTGCAACAAATGAGATCAGAGTGAGAATTAAAGGTTATGATCATGAAATTGTTGACAGAGCTGCAGCAAAGGTAGTTGAAACAGCTTCCAGAACAGGTTCGAAGGTTTCAGGTCCGATACCGTTACCAACAGAAAAGCAAGTCGTAACAATCCTTCGTTCTGTACATGTCAACAAAGATAGCCGTGAACAATTTGAGATGAGGACTCATAAGAGACTTATCTGCATTTATAGGCCGTCGAACAAAACTGTAAATTCTTTGAAAAACCTTGAACTCCCTGCAGGTGTTGAAATAGAGGTTAAGCTTTAATTTAACGAACATGCGTATGGGGTCATGTTGACTTATAGTGGTCAACCAATAACCTAAATAGGAGGAAAAAAATGAAAAAAGCAATTCTCGGAAAAAAAATAGGAATGACTCAAATTTTTGACGAAAATGGCAAAGTTATTCCGGTAACCGTAATTGAAGCCGGTCCATGCGTGGTTTCTCAAAAAAAGTCTGTGCAGTCAGATGGTTACGATGCGGTTCAAATCGGTTTTGGAGATATTCGTCCGAAACTTGTTAACAAACCCATGAAAGGACACTTTGATAAATCTAACGTTGCGCCAAAAAGAGTGCTTAAGGAATTACGTTTGGAAGATACTTCAGCATTTAATATCGGCGATATAATTAAGGCTGATATATTTGCCGCAGGTGAAAAGGTCGATGTGGTGGGCACAAGCAAAGGTAAAGGATATGCCGGTGTAATTAAGCGTTGGAATTTCGGAAGGCTTAAGGAAACTCACGGTACAGGTCCTACCGTCCGTAAAGGTGGTTCAATCGGTGCTTGTTCCGATCCTTCAAGAGTA
>CAMEMA010000015.1 GCA_945926705.1 uncultured Clostridia bacterium | reverse complement strand
TATAAAAACCACGCTTATCAGCGTGGCTAATTTTATATTTAAATATATTTTTTTACTTACTTACAAGTTATAACAAATTTTGGAAATACCAAATAGAGTTTAAATTGATTGAATTGTTTTCGGAGTTAAATGATTTTTTAAATAATAAAGTTTATTTTCCCATAAAAAAATATTTTTCCGTGTCGAATAATATAAAGTACGAACCTGCTTTATATTTTAATAAAGATTGGCTTTAAATAGCATTAAAATTATAATATAAATATATAAAATATGATTATTTTTTAAAAAATATATTGACAAAATATAAAAATCTTATATAATAGGAGATGTATTACTTTAAAAAATTTTAATTTAAAAGGATAGGTGATTTTTATGGCTACAAATTTCGGAGAAAAATATGGGATAAAAAATTATCAAGAAAAATTAGATAAATGTGTTATTACGATTAGTACAAAGATAAAACAATATATAAATGGCCACTTTGATGAACATTTTGGAAAATTTAAGGATCAGATGGACTATTTGAAGTTTGTGAAGTATAAAAATGGTAAGGTTCTCAAATTTAATGAAGAAGGCTATGATGGTTTAAAACAAGAATTCAAAGAATTGTCGGACGGTATATACTACGGAAATGACATGAGGAAATGGGAGGCTACTAGTGGATTACAGATAGAAGGTGCTTATGAACATTTTTGTCGTGAATGTAAAGATATGAAGGTTAATGAAAAAGATATGAAGGTTAATGAAAATGATGAATTTTATATACCTCAAGAGAAACTTTTTGATAATATGAAAATTGATTATAGGGATAACACTTTACCGCAATGGAAAAATGCTTTGTTTTTAGCTATAGGTGCGTTGTTAAAGAATTGTCCCGGGCACGGTTATCCGGAAGATTTTATAGATGCTGTTCATAATATAACCACTTTAAATTTTGCCCTTGGAATATCTAGTGCAAAAGATGTATGCTGGGGTCCGGTAAATAAAGACATGTTAAAAGATATGTTAGAAAATAAAAAATTGTATGAAGAATTTATATTACAGTTCGGATTGTTCGACGCAGTAAAATAAAATAATTTCGTTTTATAAAAACCACGCTTATCAGCGTGGCTAATTTTATATTTAAATATATTTTTTTATTCACTTACAAGATTAATTAAATGAGCCACGCCGGGAATGGTTTCTCCTTGCTGTGAAGATGTGGGGGACATGAGTGCGCCGGTAGCCATAAATAGTATATTTTTCCATTTTTTTGCTTTAATACTTCTTAAAATTAAAGAACACAAAACCGACGCTGAACATCCACAACCGGAACCACCTGCGTGCACATCTTGAACTTCTTTTTGATATATCATTAAACCACAATCATTGTAATTTTCTCCTATATGGAATCCATCTTTGAGCATTAATTCTTTAAATAAGTTTGAACCTACTTCTCCTAAATCTCCGGTAAAAATCATGTCATATTCGCTGGGATGAGTTTTTGTATCTTCAAAAAATGACTGCATGGTTTTTGCAGCAGCCGGAGCCATGGCTGCGCCCATGTTGTTTGCATCTTTTATACCTAAATCCACTATTTTACCAACTGTTGCATGTTTTATTTTAATTCCCGGATTGTTTTGATGTTCTATAACAATTGCTCCGGAACCTGTTACTGTCCACTGTGCGGTAGGGGTTCTTTGACCTCCGTAATTAAGAGGAAATCTAAATTGTCTTTCTGAAGAGCAAAAATGAGAAGATGTTACGGCAACTGAATAATTGGCTATACCTGCTTCGATTGTTGTTGCGGCAAGGAATAGTGTTTGAGCCATTGTTGAGCATGCACCAAATTGTCCTAAAAAAGGTATTCCGAGCTCTCTGAGACCGAACGCTGATGACATACATTGATTTAAAAGGTCTCCGGCAAAAATATAATTTATATCTTGAGTTTTGAGATTTGCTTTTTCAAGTGCAAGATTGACAGATTCAGCTTGAAGTCTGCTTTCGGCTTTTTCCCAGGAAGACTCTTCTAAAGTGGTATCTTCAAATATTTTGTCAAATTGATTTCCCAGAGGTCCTTGTGCTTCTTTTTTTCCGCATACCGATGCAAAACTTTTTACACAAGGATTATTTTCCATCAATACGGTATTTTTTCCTATTCTTTTACCCATTAATATTACTCCTTTATGATTTTAAAAATTTAAAAAATTATCGTTTATATTATTTGATTTTATTCTTGTTTTATTATAGATTTTAATTTTTAAAGTCATTTTGTGAGTTTATTATTTTTAATTAAAAATTACCCCTTGACCATAGTCAGGGGTAGTATAAAACGTATTTACTTATTTAACTTTTAATCCATGGAATTTTTCTGCAAATACTCCATAATTGTTTTTATCAGTTTCAAAACCTTTTACCACAAGAATAGGAAATACAATTTTTTTAAAGTAAGAAGCATAACCTTCCTTAACTAAAACTTCATGATATGCATCGGCACATATTTTAGGGTCAACGCCGAAAGCTCCGCATCCGAGAGATCCGAGAACTAGCACATCTACTTTATTTTTAATAGCCATAGCAACAATTAACTTTATACGATTAACCATTATATTCTTTACTTTTTGAGGGTTATTTTTTAATTCGGTATCACTCCTTAAATCAGGAGCTGCTACTGTTAAAACATCAACAATTAATCTTTGGTGTCTGGGAAGAATATTATCATTTGGTAAAGATGTATCTTCCTTCAATTGTACGACACCTCTGGTATAAATTCCTCGATCTCCTCCACGATTATCTTTTCTAACGCTTCTATTCATTTTATAGAATGGATTCCATAATTTTTCCAGATGAGCATATAATGTGCTTATGCGACACAAACTTTCTTCCTGTGCTTTACATCCATTTTTTACTCCACCGCCGGGTGTGTAGTAATTGGCAAAGTTTAACACTGCAATTCTATCATTATTGGTTATAAAACCAAAATCTTTCAAACGTTTAACTACTGCAAAAGAACGACCCGACTCTACAACAAACTCACATTTATTTCCGCCTTTATTGGATTTGGGTAAATATATAGTTGTGCCTCCCAATTCACTACCCATTCCATTTTTCAAAGCAAATATTTCAGACTGATTTGGATCAATTCTTGATTGATCAATTTTTTTATATGTATCAAAAAATATATTCTTCAATTCTTCCAAACTTTTTTTATCTTCCGGTAAAGCTGTTTCCATAGGGGGTTCATTTATTTTAACTGAGGGTGTTTTATCATTGTTAGGAGATGAATTTCCAAAAAAATAATGTCCTAATCCCAATCCTAGAATTACGCCGCCACATCCATAAAAAATTTTTTCACTCAAGGAAGATTTGTCTTTTTTATTGTTATTTGTCTTTTCTTCGCAAACTTGACTATCCTTTTTGTTAGTATATGCAGAACACAAATCATTGGTAAGTGGAATTCCTATACACAAGGAAGCAAGTACACTGGATGTGATTTTTTTAATCATAGTTTTGTCCTTCCTAAATTTAAACTTAACTATATTATATCATTTTTATAAATAAATGTAAATATACAATTTAAAAATTAAATTAAAGGTCTTCTATTTAGAGAATCTTAATTTTTTTATTAATAATAATATTTTTTAAATAAAAAAGAAAAGCATAATGCTTTCCTCTTTTGTGTAAATTCTCGTAAAACTTAGTCATTCGCTGAATTATTATCAATGGACTCAACTTCATCTAATCCGGTACTACACTTAGAACGATTTTTCTGCAATTCATACTCTCCTAATATTTTCCTTTTAATTATGTCATTGAGCATAAATTCGTTTGATTCCTTTTTTGAATTATTTTCAATTACTTTGCTTGCTACTTTGTAATTAGTCGTTTCGTCCGCTACTTTACAATCAGCCATTTTATCACCCACCGTTAATTATGGTAACAACTAAGCTCATACAGAAATTTTAGCATATATTACCTGCTTTTACAATTAAAATTATAAAAAATAATTAATTAATAAATTTACGAAAATTTGCTTATTTTTTAATGTTATATAAATTCTTAAAATCATGGTATGTTAATATATGCCCTATTCATAATAATTTTTAGCAATATACTTTTACTGCGCAAGATACTGTCGCTCCTACCATAGGATTATTTCCCATGCCTATAAACCCCATCATATCAACATGCGCCGGAACAGAAGAAGATCCTGCAAATTGAGCGTCTCCATGCATCCTTCCCATAGAATCGGTTAACCCGTATGAAGCCGGACCGGATGCCATGTTGTCCGGATGAAGTGTTCTTCCGGTCCCTCCACCTGATGCAACTGAAAAATATTCTTTATGATTTTCATTAGCCCATTTTTTATATGTTCCTGCGACAATATGTTGGAATCTGGTAGGATTAGTTGAATTTCCCGTTATTGAAATATCTGTTTTTTCATGTTTTAAAATTTCTAAACCTTCGAGAGCGTCATTGGCGCCGTAACATCTTATTTGAGAGCGTTCTCCTTTTGAAAAAGCGGTTTCAGATATTATATTTAATTTTCCCGTATCAAAATTATAATCAGTTCGTACATACGTAAACCCATTAATTCTGGAAATTATATATGCTGCGTCTTTGCCTAAACCATTTAAAATAACTCTTAAAGGAACTTTTCTCGCTTTATTGGCAGATTTTACTATACCAATTGCCCCTTCAGCTGCGGCAAAGGATTCATGACCTGCTATAAACGCAAAACATTTTGTGTCTTCTTTTAAAAGGCGTGATGCAAGGTTCCCATGTCCGATTCCAACTTTTCTGGAATCTGCTACAGAGCCGGGTATGCAAAAAGCTTGCAATCCTTCTCCGATATATTCAGCGGCTTGGTGAGCTGAATTAGGTTTGTTTTTGATTGCCACAGCACATCCCAGAGTGTATGCCCAAACTGCATTTTCGAAAGCTAAAGGCTGAATTGATTTAACTATTTTATCAGGAAATATATTTTTTTTATTGCAAATTTCTTTAGCTTCGTTTAAATCTGATATATTGTATTTTTGAAGGCATTTTTTTATCGTATCTATTCTTCTGTCAAATCCTTCAAAGTTAATTATATTTTTCATGATTTCTTCCTTTCTTAAAAATCAATATTTTTATTCAGAACGAGGGTCAATAAATTTAACTGCTTCGTCGAAACGCCCGTATGTTCCTGTACTTGATTCAAAAGCTTCCTCAGTCGGCATTCCACTTTTAATTTTCTTAATCATTGCTCCTATATTGACGAATTTATATCCTATTACTTCATCGTTGTCATCAATAGCTAATTTTAAAATATATCCTTCAGCTGTTTGCAAATATCTCACACCTTTTTTTGAAGTGGATACTATAGTGCTTACTTGAGAACATCTGTTTTTACCTAGGTCTTCAAGACTTGCACCTATAGGTAGTCCGTTTTCTGAAAAAGCTGTTTGAGAGCGACCGTAAACAAGCTGTAAAAATATTTCCTTCATGGCATTATTTATAGCATCGCACACCAGGTCGGTATTAAGACATTCGATAAGGGTTTTCCCTGGAAGTATTTCTCCTGCCATGGCTGCGGAATGAGTCATTCCCGAACACCCTATTGTTTCCACAAGGGCTTCTTCGACTATTCCGTTTTTTACGTTTAGAGTAAGTTTACAGGCACCTTGCTGCGGAGCACATTTTCCAACTCCGTGAGATAAACCATAAATGTCTTTTATTTCAAAAGCTTTTATCCATTTTCCTTCTTCAGGAATAGGTGAGGGACCATGATGTGGACAACTGTTTATTTTATACATGCTGTTTATTTCTTCTGAACAATTCACTTTGTTTCCTCCTGTTTTTCTATTATGTTTTTAATGATTTTGTAAATTCTTTCGTCGGCATCGTTAATAGCAATTCTTTTGAGATTGTTAGAGTATTTTTCGGAAATATTTTCTTTTCCGTTTAATATCCTGTTTATTTCATTCCATAATTTTTCTGCAGTTAAATCTTTTTCTTCGATTATGCTTGCAGCATTTTCATTTACTAAAGCCATTGCGTTGTGATATTGGTGATTTTCCGCAACATTAGGTGAAGGAATTAGTATGGCCGGTTTTGCCGAAGCTTCTACTTCACTTAAAGTTGTGGCTCCTGCACGGCATATTACCAGATCTGCTGCACTTAAACATTCCGCCATGTTTTTTATGTATTCTTTAAAAATATATTTTGGATTATTTGAAATATCGATTCCTTTTTCTGTAATTTTTTTTTCGAAATTATGTCCTTTTTTACCAAATCCGTGAATATATGTGTAGGGAGAATCATCTTTATGATTGATTATAACTTCAGCCATTATATCGTTTATCTTTTTTGCTCCTAAACTTCCTCCAAAAGAAAGTATCACAGGGCCGTTTTTTATTCCGAGAGATTTAAAAGATTCATTTTTGTCTGCAATAAATATTTTTTTTCGTACCGGATTCCCTGTAATTTCAGTTTTTGCAGATGTAGGCAAATGTTTTTTCGCATCTTCGTTTATAATGAGTACCTTTGAAGCTTTTTTAGCAAGTAATTTTGTTGTTAATCCCGGATATGAATTTGAATCGTGTATTAAAAACGGTATTTTGAGGCTATGAGCAGTTCTTAAAAATGAGCCGCATACGTATCCTCCTGTACCTACACATATATCAGGTTTAAATTCTTTTAATATTCTTCTTGATTCAAAAGAAGAAATAATTATGTTTTTTATAGTTATAAAATTTTTTTTAACTGATTCAATGTTTAATTTTCGTGAAAATCCAGAAACGGTTATACCTTTAAACTGAAATCTAGCTTCAGTTACAAGTTTTTCTTCCATTCCTCCTTTAGCACCAACATACAGTATTTCGCTATTCGGTTCTTTTTCTTTAACGTAATAAGCGAGTGCGAGGGCAGGATTTATGTGCCCTGCAGTTCCTCCACCCACAAATATTATCTTCACAACAATCACTCCATATCGATTAACTTTTTTCCATATTTGAGGTTCGGGAAATTGAGAGTATTATTCCCATTTGAGCAAGAAGCATCAAAAGCGATGTTCCTCCGTAACTGAAAAATGGAAGACTTATTCCTGTATTGGGTATAGTGTTTGTAACAACAGCAATATTAAGTATAACCTGTAAACCGACTTGAGCTGTAAGACCTATTCCTAAAAGAGAACCGAATTTATCCTTTGCTTTCATTGAAATAATCATACCTCTCCAAATTAGAAAAGCAAAAAGTAACAGTATCACTACCGCACCTATAAATCCTAGTTCTTCGCAAACAACTGAAAAAATAAAGTCGTTTTGGGGTTCCGGAATGTATAAATGTTTTTGTCTTGAATTTCCTAATCCCAATCCCCATAATCCTCCGGAGCCTATAGCATATAGTCCTTGACGAGTTTGCCATGTGTCTACGCCTGCTCCGGGTGAAAATGGATCAAGCCATCCTGAAATTCTGTTATTTGCGTATGTTAATTTATCTGTAAATACGACAAGATAAATAAGAGCGGATGCAATTGCTCCTAAAACCATTCCGAACCACTTAAGCTTGACTCCACCGATAAATAACATTCCCGCAGCTAAGAGTACTACTATTACTGTACAAGAAATATGTGGTTCAAGAGCCAATAAAACAACTGTAGGTGCCAAAATGATAATGTACGGGAGAATACCATATTTAAATGTTCCCATACGATTAAAGTTCAAGTTTATAAAATGCGCAAAAGAAACCACTATCGCAAATTTCGTTATTTCTGACGCTTGAAAGCTGAATGAACCCAACTGAACCCATCTGTGAACTCCATTAATAGGGGGCATTAATAAAACTACCACAAGTAAAAAGAATGATATTCCCGATATAGGAACTGCCCATTTATGAAAAATATTGTAATCGATGTAAGAAATAGAAAACATTGCAATAATTCCAATAATCGCAAATATAAGTTGATTTTTTATGAAATAAAAACTGTCTTCTTTATGCAAATAATATGCATTTGGATAGCTTGCAGAAAACATCATAATAAGACCTATGACTACTATAGTGAGAACTAGAAATAAAAAGGGGAGGTCTGTTCCTGATTTTAGGGAAATCATTTTAATTTTTGACAAAAACCTATTTTTAGTTTTTTTTAATTTTTTCTTTTTCGGTTTTTCATCTCGTTTTTCGTTTTTTCTTTCATAGTTTTCGTTTAAATGGGAATACCCGGAGCGTATCCTTTTTGCTCGCATTAAAGCCTCTCCTTTCTTTATGGATTATCTACATTCCGTATATAACTGTAAGAGTAGATATTATTCCCAATATTATGGTTGTCATACTGAATACTGCACATATTTTTGTTTCGCTCCAACCGCACATTTCAAAATGATGATGAAGGGGGCTCATTTTGAATAGACGTTTTCCGTTAGTTGCCTTGAAATAAAGGACTTGTATAATTACAGAAAGCATTTCAGCAATGTAAACAAAAGAAAGTATTATCATTGGAATTTGCAATCCCATTCCTAATCCTAGAGCACAGACCATTCCTCCCAAGAATAAAGAACCTGTATCTCCCATAAAGATTTTTGCGGGATGAAAGTTCCAAAATAAAAATCCAAGACATCCTCCTGCCAAAGCTGCAGATTCGAGACTTATTCCAAACATACCCGAAATATTTGCCATTATCATATAGAACACAGCTATAAAAAATGCTATAGAAGCGCTTAGTCCATCGACTCCGTCTGTAAGATTTGCAGAGTTTACTATTCCGACAACAATAACAGCCATAATAATCCAGTAAAATACTCCAAGCTCTATGATGCCGAAAAAAGGAATGTTAATTGTTGTCAGAGAAGTTCCGCCATACATATTGTTGATTATGTGAAGAGCAAGAAAATAACATCCTACTATAGCAAATTGAAGGACTAATTTTTGCTTTGGGGTAAGACCGGCATTTTGTTTGTTTTTAATTTTAACCATGTCATCTATCATTCCTACGATACCGTAGGAAACAGCCATGCCCAGTCCCGCAAATATTTTTGTCATCATTAAAGAAGTTTCGAAAATTTGTATTCCATTATATGAGGAAATAAAATAGTACATCCATATCCCAATAGCAGTTGCAATTACTGTACCGGAAATAAAAGTGATACCGCCCATTGTTGGAGTACCTTGCTTGTTTTTGTGCCAAGAGGGACCTATTTCAAGTATTGTTTGACCGTATTTTAATTTGTGCAGAAAAGGTATTAAAAACTTACCCATTATAACCGTAACCAGAAAAGAAATTAATATTGTTGTAATTGCCGATATTCCATAAGTGTTCACAGGTTAATTACCTCCACG
Source organism: uncultured Clostridia bacterium (assembly GCA_945926705.1). GTDB lineage: Bacteria > Bacillota > Clostridia > Oscillospirales > Acutalibacteraceae > UMGS1491. Next base: position 4,446 of record CAMEMA010000015.1, on the reverse strand, counting down.
TTGTTCTATGTTCCTGATTTATATTTTTAATCTTCATATTAAGCAGCTGTTTTTTCTTGATGAATGAATCCTACGGTTATTAATGTTCCTGGAGGCACTTCTGTACCTTCCGGTATACTCTGAGTTGCTGAAATTACAGATGAATCCGTAAGATTTGTTCCGGACAATTTAATATTGAGATTTGCCGAAATGGCTGTTTTGTTCACTTCGAATACGGAAAGACCTATCAATTTTGGAACTTTTACCGTTGAAGATTTGCTCTCTTTATCTGTATAAAGAACTATTGTACCGTCTTTTGGTATTTGTGCGGACGATTCCGGAAGTTGGGATATTACTGTTTCTCCGTTTCCTATTACTATGGGTTTAAGTGATTCACTTATTGCGGCCGATTTTGCATCATTTACTGACTTACCGACAAGATCCGGTGCTTTAAAATCCAAAGTTTTTAATTCTTCTTCTGTATAAATTTTTTCAATTCCCATATAAGGTAGGATATCTTGCATAGCTTTTGCAAATACCGGTGCAGCGACTGCATTTCCGTAATAATATTCTCCTTTCGGGGTGTCGAAAAATACAAGCATTGCTATTTTAGGGTCATCTGCCGGAGCAAATCCGCAGAAAGAAGAAATGTAGTCTTTTTGACCGGGTGTACTGAGTCCTATTTTTTCTGAAGTTCCCGTTTTACCTGCTACACGGTATCCCGGAACGTATGCATTTTTTGCTGCTCCGCTTACAGCATTTTCATGCAACATTGCTGTAACTCTTTTCGCTGTTTTTTCAGATATAGCCTTTCTTTTTACTATAGGTTCTATGGTTTTAACTATATTTCCGTCATGGTCAAGTATTTCTTTTACCATATGCGGTTGGACTACATTTCCTCCGTTGGCAATGGTTGCTGCGGCTGTAATCATCTGAATCGGAGTTATTCCGAAATTTTGCCCCATTGATGCAACTGCTAGGTCAGTAAGACTCATGCTTCCGTCAGCATTGAAAAATATATCTTCGGACTCTCCGGGTAAATCTATGTTGGTTTTGCTGTGGAATCCGAAAGCTTTATAAAAATTGAAAAAATGCTCTACACCTATTTTTTGCCCGATTGTAATAAAAGCGGGATTACAAGAATGGCACAGTGCTTCAACCAAATTCTGAGTTCCGTGACCACTACGTTTGTGACACCTTATTGTTTGTCCTCCTTCACACGCTTTTATGGAACCGTTGCAGTTAAAAGTGGACTGTTCATTTATCACATCAAGTTCAAGCCCCATTGATGCCGTTACCATTTTAAATACAGAGCCGGGATAATAAGTGTCGCTTACCGCTTTGTTACGCCATTGTTTGCTGAGTGCTTCATTTTTAGCTTTAGATTTTTCTTCTTCCGGCAAAGCGTCTATACGAGCTTGTTCCTCCGGATCCGCTATTTTAAATGGTTCATTGGGATCAAAATCACCTTTAACGGCCATTCCGAGGATTTCTCCCGTTTTAACGTCCATAGCTATTGCAGCCGCTCTGTTTTTTACCTTATTATTTATTACTCCTTCTTCAAGATTTTTTTCCATAAAATGCTGAATAGTTTCATCTATACAAAGTTTCAAGCTTTGACCTGGTTTTGGAGCTATCATTTGTTCATAATCGAAGGGCATTTCAGTACCTATTGCATTTTTAGCAGTTAAAATTCTTCCGGGTTCACCTTTTAAAGTTTTATCGTAGTAAGCTTCTATTCCCGCAAGACCTTGACTATCCGCTCCGGTAAATCCTATAACCGGCGCAGCAAAACTTCCGCAAGGATAATATCTTTTATAATCTTCAATTAGTCTTATTCCGCTTGCGATTTTGTTTTTTGTTTTGAATTCTATTATTCTGTCTTTTACGTCACTATCCACTTTCTTTTTGATTATCGTGTAACAGGACCTTTTTTTTGCAAGTTCCAAGAGCTTATCTTTATCTATTCCCAAAATTTCATGCATTCCCTGACATATAATTTCCCTTTTTTCGTCGGTGTTTATGTACGCGGGTTCTAAAACTACCGTCCAAACTGTGGCGCTTTGGGCAAGAGGTTTCATATTTCTGTCGTATATAGTTCCTCTTTGGGCATTTATTTTAGTATCGGCCATTTGTTGATTTGAGGCCATTTGTTGAAGATATTCCCCCTGAATAAATTGAAGGTTTATTAGCCGAAATATGAGAATGGCGAAGCAAAAAAATACCAAGAATCCAAGTACAACCAGAGATCTTCGCCACATTCGTACAGTAGTTCCTTTTGCCAAAAATTTCACACTCCATATGTTAATTAAACTCTGTTTTTTTATAATACTAATTACTATTTATTCTAATACTTATTTGTGGATTAAACAAGTTATTACATTCATTTATGTATTTAAGTTTAAAAATTTGGGTTATATTAACTTGATAAAATATTTTAATAGCATTTGACATTTGTATATTAAATATATATAATATAAATTGCATTTATGGCTGTTTGATATAAATTGATTTATTAGGAGGGATTACTTTGAGTTTTGATAATAAAAATTATCTGGATAAATTTTTTAGCCAACTCAGTAAAGTCGGAAAATATGTTCCTGTCAAATCTAAAAAGGTATTTGGACATGTATTGACAAATCCGGGAACAGAGCCGTTTTACAATTATATACGCAGTATTTTGAAAGTAACATCTAAAAAACTTAATGAAATAGTTTTATCTAAAGATGATCCTATATTTGTAGAAATTGTAGGGGTTATTTACTGATTATAAAAATATGGATGGTGAATAGTATGTGCTTAACTAATGACAATGTATTTAAAAAACTTAATAAAATTCGATATACTAAGCAGTTTAAGGATGATAAGGGAGAAAAAACCGAAAAGTTTTTACCTATAAAAACTTATAAAATTTATGATTTTATTAAAAGCTCTTTAAAAGTGTTGAATAATGTGAATAAAATAGATTCGCTAAAAGATTCGGAAACAATTTTAAAGGAATTTAAAGAAAATTTTAGTTTAGATAAATTAGAAGAAAATAGAAAAGATTATGAAAGTAAGAAAAAGAAGAGTAGCGATCCGTATCCTAAGTTTGAACAAGTTTTTTATTTGCGAGAATTTTTGAATAAATTGTTGGAATTATTGAATAAATTGCATTTGAAATGTAATTTTAACAACTGTATAGGAGATGCTATTTTAGATTGTAACGATTATATAACGAGTTTAAATTTGATGGAAGATTTGTTTAAACAATATAAGGAACACTTTGATTCTATTTACAATTTATGTAAAAAAAATTATATACAAGACACTTCAATTGATAGCGCTTTACCAGGCGTAACGGTAAAAGATTTAAACGAATGTGAGGAAGATTCGAAAGATCTTGTAGCATATGCTTCTAAGCGTGATTATGATGGTATTGTTAAAATATTAAAAAAATATATATCCTCAAGAAAATGCTATTTATACTCATTGCCTACAATAGTATTTACCAAATTTGGACCTACTCAAAAATTATTGTTAGAAGGGCTTTGTGAAGATTTGGACAAGATCATATCAGAAAAAATAAAACTTAATGATATTAGGGTCATTCGCCTCAGAATAAAAGAGTATTCAAATAAAAAAATTTTAATTTTTAACTTTACGCAAAACTATATTGAACGATTCTCAGAACTTAATTCAAATATTTTAGAAGACTATATTAAAAAGTTAAACCCAGATCAACAAGATCAAATCTCAAAAATATTTAAGAATATAGAATCTCTGAATGATCAACTAGTAATTAAAAGAGGCGAAAGAATGAAACTTTTTGGGCAAAACGCAGAAGAAATCAAAAAGGTAGACCATGAGATAGAAACAATTGAAAAGGAATTAGAAAAAGAAAAAAAGAACGAGAAAGAGATAGTTGGGAATAGAGAGGGAGAGAAAGATCTAATAATAGAATTAAAAAAAGAACGAATTGAAGAAGCGAAAAAAATTAAGAGTATTATAAGTAAGGAAAAAGACTCAATAAACGAATTAATGAAAAACATTAACACACAATATAGTAAATATGAATCGTTATTAGATGATTTTGATAAAATGACAAACGCGATATGTTGGAGTTGAATTTTTAGATAAATATCAGACTGTTTATTGACAAAACAAATTAGCATATGTTAGAATTAATCGTTGCACGATATAAAGTGCAGCGATTAACTGTGTTTAAGGAGGTGTAGTATGCCAACAATAAACCAATTGGTCCGAAAAGGAAGAAAAAGCCATGTCAGGAAGGCGAAAGCACCTGCCCTTTTAAAAGGATGGAACTCCAAAAAGCGTGAAGCTATTGACCAAACTTCACCGCAAAAAAGAGGAGTTTGTACGGCAGTAAAAACAGCAACTCCAAAAAAACCGAACTCAGCTTTGAGAAAAATCGCAAGGGTTCGTTTGTCTAACGGATTTGAAGTTACCTCGTACATTCCCGGAATT
>CAMEMA010000014.1 GCA_945926705.1 uncultured Clostridia bacterium | reverse complement strand
TTTTCGAGCAACTGAGGGATAAAAAGTATCAATGGAAATCGGAATTTTTACTTTACTTCTTATGAGTTTTAAGATTTTTTCCAATCTTTCCCATTCTTGTCTTTCATCTATCTCACTATATCCAGGTCTTGTAGATTGAGCACCTATATCTAAAAAATCCGCCCCTTGATTTTCAATTTCCTGAGCACGGTAAATAGCTTTTTCGATACTGTTCCATTTTCCTCCGTCCGAAAAAGAATCGGGAGTTAAATTCAATATTCCCATAATATAAGATTTATTTTTTAAATCGAAGTTATAATTTTTAAAACTAAAAAAACTCAGTAAAATCACCTTTTATTCGATATTCCCGAATATGGAAACAGTTTTTGTTTTAGAACCGATTGCTTTGGCTCCACGCATTGTCATGCACATGTGAGTACATTCAAGGGTAACTTTTAACCCTTGAGCATTTAGCTTTGAAAATAGAAATTCCGCTATTTCATATGTTAATCGTTCTTGAATTTGTGGTTTTCTTGAAAAATAATTTATTACTTTTGCAAATTTAGATAATCCTAAAATAATTCCGTTTCTAGGTATATACTTTATGCTTGCCGTTCCGACAAAAGGAAGAAGATGATGTTCACAAATGGAATTGACGGGAATGTTGTCAACTTCTATTAATTTACTTGTATGGGAAGTTTCGTCAAAAAGCTTTACAAGATCATCAGGTGAATTTTCAAGACCTGAACAGATTTCTGCATACATATTTGCTACTCTTTTCGGAGTTTCTTTGAGCCCTTCTCTTTCGGGATTTTCGCCTAATGCTTTTAATAATTCATAGGTTAGATGTTGTATTTTATCTTTATCTATCATTATATTTTTCCTTAACTATTTATAAGATAATTTAATAATAAGTACATTTTGCTGTGCATTTTCAGAGTATTGAACTTGCTGATTGTTAATTTTATTACCTTTTTTAAGAGATTGGTTAGCTTTGTTGATGCAAGAAAAAAGTTTATAAGGCTTTTGTAAAATCAATTGTTTTTTAGCTGTTTCTAGCGATAAATTGTCGTCTATCTTTATATAAAAATATTCTTTTTTGGAGGATGACGCTTTAATTAACCCTTGAGTTATAATATTTTCAGCTTGCAAATCGAGTGTACTGATTTTTAATGCATTTTTTTCATAGTAATTATCATTTTTTGAATTGCATACAGGCATTTTAAAATTATAGCGAATATTTTCATCAAACTTTGTTGTTTTTCTCAGTTCTTCATTGATGCTGTGATCTTTTTTTATGACTTCATCGGTTAAATTAAAATAGTTATATTTCTGAAATTCACTGGCTCCGTCCCACGTGACATCTATATGATACCAATTTCCGTTTATTTTGACTATATTCCACATGTGAGGTTCTGATCCTCTTGCTCCGACTACTGTCCTGCATTTGATACCTACAGAATTCATCAAAAGCTGCATAGATTTTGAAAAACCCTCGCAAACAGCCGAGTTTTCAACCAAACATCCGTAAGAGGTAAATACTTTAAGGTCGGCATTTCGAGTAGAACCAATATTCTTGTATTTGCAATTCTCTACGATATAATCATGGAAAAATAATTCCATTTCATAATCATTAACATTTTTTGGGGCTTTAGATAAAATGTATTTCACTTTGTCATTTAATTTTTTAATTGCAATCTTTAAGTTTTCTTTCGAAAAAACGGAATTAAGTTTAAGGATTGTTTTATTTCCCGAGTAGCAGTAACTGAAAGAACTTCCTATCCAAAAAATATCAGGATTATCGTTTTGTATGGCATAAAGCACTTTTTTTATCTGGGTGGAATTAAGTCGGTACCCTGTAATTGAGATGGGTTCTATAGAGTACAAACCGGGTTTGAGTTCGGTTTCTGAAATTTTATATGCATTAGATTTTATTAAATTATAACACTTTTTCTCAGCATATAAATTAAGTCCCTCGTATCCTGTGCTGGTCATTATTGCATTTCGGGACACATTGGCATTAATGTAAGAACTTTGTGATAAATTTGTTTCCATATTGTCTTGTTTCTCCTCATTTGTCTGTGAGGCGTCTATATTATAAAGATTATTTAAAATAAGTTCACTTAAGTTTATATCGTTCTTGTCTAAAAATCTTATTCCGTAAATTCCTACTTAAATAAGCATAATAATTGATATACCCAAAATGGATAATGAATATTTTTTTTTCATTTGCTTGTCCTCCTTTTTAACACATAAAATTTTAAATTTTTAATTTTTTTCTAAAAGTAAATTTGTTTACTATTGTTGCGACAAGTATTCCTAAAAGAGTGTCACTTACTCTTTGCATAACGTAAGTTAAAGTGCTGTTCATACTGTCTCCTGAACGTGATAAAATAACTATTACTGCAGGTTTTTTATCAATTAAATTGCACGCATACACAACAATAAGTATACATAGTGGTAAAAATATTATTCGTACCCATTCATAGTATGGCAAAGCACATGCGCACTCCAATGCTGCATATCCTACGATACCGCCTATAATAGTTCCTATAAATCTATTTATCCCCGTATCTATCGTTTGTTCGCACGTTTGTTCCATACATATTACCGACGCTATACATGCACAAAAAATGTCTTCATGATTAAAAAACATGGAAATCAAGGCGCAAATCGAAACTGCAATAACTGTTTTCACGGCTCTAAGTCCAATTTTATACTTTTTATTAAGCTGAAAAAGTTTGGGGAATTCCATTTATAAAAAATATCCTCTCTCACTGCATTTATTTACTGTTATATTTTCAATTGATTATATACATGAAAGAAATACTTAAGATTTTTACTAAAAATCTTTTGTTTCAGAATTAAAAGTTTCTCAGAAATACAATTTAGTACGACAAAAAATAAATTTGTATACCAAAAAAGATACAATATTTAATTTTTAAATAGTTTTTAGAAAATAGGTTTACAAAGGTACATTTGTTAAAATTTTTAAAACCACTTATTCTAATTATACCATAATAGTGCGAAAAATTTAAGATTTAAATTTCATTAGATATGTAATTATTTAAACAAAGGTTGTATTTGTTTATGGTTTAATGCCAATTCAATAGTTTTAGGTATAAGATTAAAATCAGCTATCATTGAATTGGGTTTATTTTCGAAGTCATCTTGAGTAAGTGGTACAAAATATATATTTTTTATGTTTAAGACTGTTCCTATATTTTTTGCCGAAGCTCCTAAAGCATCGTTAGTTGCCAGAGCAATTACGACTGGACGCTTTATTCTTAAATGTGATTTTATAGCCATAAGAGCCGGTGTGTCTGTTATACCATGTGAAAGTTTTGCCAAAGTATTTCCTGAACACGGAGCTACAAGCACTAAGTCGGCCAGTTTTTTAGGTCCGATAGGTTCTGCTTCCTGAATGGTTTTAATGATTTTTTTGCCGGAAATCTCTTCAACTCTCTTTATAAAATCACTAGCTTTTCCGAATTTTGTATCCATGTTATAAACGTTATATGACATTATTGGAATTATGTTGTAAGTTTTAGAAAGCTTTTCCATTTGGTCTATTGAATTGGAAAGTGTGCAAAAAGAACCGCACATTACAAATCCTATTGTTAAATTTTTCATAAATTTTCCTCCTCAATTATTTTATAAATAACAGTTTTTATAATTTCTCCTGCAGTTTTAGGAAAATATTTTCCAGGCAGCCCCAAAGCATGAATTACCTTTATTCCAAGTTTTTCTGCGGAAATCCTATCTATTCCACCCGGTTTTGATGCCAAATCTATTATAATCGTACTTTTTGAAATTTTTTTAAGATAGTTGTAATCGAATATTATTGTTGGAATCGTATTGAAAATTACATCGTATTCTGCTACAGAATTTTCAAAGGTCGTGGATTTTATATTTTGAGTTTGAGTCCAAGCGAAATCTTTACTTGACCTCATCGTAGCTGTAACTTTAGCTCCCATGTTTTTTAGTAAATTACACAAAATTTTTCCTATTCTTCCATAACCGGTCACGAGGCATTTGCTGGAACCTATTGTTTTATCTAAATTTTTAAAAGCTTCGATTACCGCACCTTCGGCTGTAGGAACAGCATTTAAAATCATTAAATCTTCACGATAAAAATCGTAAAATTTCGAATTTGTGGATGGTTTTAAATTTAGTTTATCCGGAATTGATCCCCCAAATATTTTTTTATTTTCGAAATTTTTTATTAAATCAAGATTTATTTTTTTTTCTGAAAAAGGGGAAATCACATTTATTCCATCGTGAGAGATAGGAAGGGGAAGAATTATGTAATCTGAATTTTCTGATATGTCGGATATAGTGTGATTGACTATAAAATCTGTTGCGGTTTTGTAATTTTCAAATCCGGTTATTTGAATTTTGTGACCATCTTTTTTTAAACTTTTAGCCAAATGGTACTGTCTCATATCTCCGCCGATTATTCCGAATTTTTTTGATATCATCGGGAAATTCTCCTTTAATTTGACATGGTTGAAATTAACTATACTTACTGCTATCATTATACGAAAGGTGGTTATAATTGGTGAAAAATTTTTTATTTCTTAATAAAAACGAGATTTTAGAGGAATATAATAAATTGTTGAAAGTTTATGAAAATTTTAAAAGAAAAAATATAAAACTCGATATGTCTCGTGGGAAACCCGGCATTTCTCAATTAGATTTGTCTTTGGATCTTTTGGATACTGTAAACAGTAAGTCTGATTTTATTGCACGTGGGAAGATAGATGTTAGAAATTACGGAGTTTGTGATGGCTTAGAAGAGATGAAAGATTTCATTTCTGAAGTTACAGGTGTAAACAAAGATTATTTTATAGTTGGCGGTAATTCCAGTTTAAGTATGATGTTTGATGCAATTTCATTTTTTATGATTCACGGTTCTTGTGGAGTTGAGCCTTGGTGTAAGCAAAAAAAAATAAAATTTTTGTGTCCTTCTCCGGGTTATGACAGGCATTTTAGAATAACCGAGTATTTTGGCATGGAACTTGTAATGATTCCAATGAATTCAGACGGACCGGATATGGATATGGTGGAACAACTTGTAAATAAAGATGCCTCAATTAAAGGAATATGGTGTGTTCCGAAATATTCAAATCCCGGAGGAGTTACGTATTCCGATGAAGTTGTAAGAAGATTTGCAAATTTAGAACCTGCTGCTCCAGATTTTAAAATATTTTGGGATAATGCGTATTTTGCTCATGATTTAACTCCAAATACCGTTCCTCTACTTGATATAGCTGAAGAATGTAATAAACTGAACAAACAAGAAATGCCTATATTATTTTATTCCACATCTAAAATAACCTTTCCCGGTTCGGGAATAGCTTTTATGGCGTGTATGGGTAGTAATTTGGAAAATTTTAAGAAAATGTATTCTGTAAAAACAGTGGGGTTTGATAAGATAAATCAACTCCGACATGTTAGATTTTTAAAAGACAGAGTTAATTTTTTTAATCATATGAAAAAACACAGAGAAATTTTAAAGCCTAAGTTTGATATTATATTAAATCATCTAAGTTCAGAATTCGAGAGAAACCCAATACTCACGTGGAATGTTCCAAAAGGGGGATATTTTATAAGTGTAAATACTGTTTCGGGATGTGCTAAACGCACCGTACAACTTTGCAAGGAGGCCGGTGTTAATTTGACTGATGCCGGTGCATCTTTTCCGTACGGTAAAGATCCGGAAGACTCAAATATTCGTTTAGCACCTACGTTTCCGAGCTTGAATGAATTAGAATGTGCGATTCGACTTTTTTGTATTTGTGTGAAATTGGCTTTTTTGGAAAAAAATTTATATTAAATATCAAATTATTTTTCCTAGCAGTTTAGTTTTCATTTTAAGTTGTCGAAAAAAGGGAGGATTCAATTAAAGGTGTCATATTTTATATTTAAAAATAAATTTATAAAAAATTGGCTAGTTTTGATTGGAATAGGTATCTTATCTTTAGATTTAAATATTTGTTCAGCATCAGGTATAATTTCTAAAAATTCTTACACTTTGCCTATGGGAAAAGATGTTCTTATGAATCATACATCTAGTCCAAACCGAAACTTATCTTGGAGTTCTGAAAATACACGAGTTGCTACAGTAGATGCATGGGGAATAGTTCATGCGAAGTCTCCGGGAAAGACAAAAATTATTGCTACAGATAGACGAAATGGGAAAAAATCTGTATGTTTGCTAAATGTGTGTGAAAATGAGCCGTTCAAAAATGTCATTACTTCTTCTAATATTTCTACTACAAATGAATTTTTTGAAATAAAAGCTTTTGCCGCAAAAAATGTGGAATCGGTAAAATTTAATGTAAATGCTCCGGGATATAAAAAAATATATCAATGCAGTAAAAAAAAGAATGAAAAAGATTGCTGTGTTTGGAGTCAGTCAGTGAAAATTCCCAAGTGTGGTGATTGTAAAATAGAGGCTTTCGGAAAAATCAAAGGTAAATGGAAGAGCTGTTCAGAAGCTCGATGTGATATATACATATCAAATAATTATAAAAAATCAGAGTCTACGTTTTCTGAAAAAAGAGCAAGTCCCCAAGCTTCTGATTTTATAATTTCGTGTGAAGGATTTGTCAACAAGGTCTATAAAGATTATGCAGGAATACTTACTATAGGATGCGGGAAAAGAATTTATCCTTTTGAACCTTTTTACAATAATTTGACTCGTGAGGAAGGTATAGCATTGTTCTCAAAAACTTTAAATCAAGGTGCTTATACAGGAGCTGTTAATAGATTTTTGAAAAAACACAAAATTAAATTCAATCAGCACCAATTTGATGCTCTGGTAAGCTTTTCCTATAATTTGGGATGTGCATGGATGAATAATGGCAGTGAGTTGAGCCGCATTCTGACTAATTGTGGTGGAAATTCAGGCAATAATTTATACGCAGTTGTTAATTCAAAAAACGGAATATGGGTGAGGTCATCTCCAAATACTTTGTCTAAAAAATTATGTGCTCTTGAAAATAATTCTACAGTTGATTTAATTTCAGGACACCGTGAACACGGAAATTGGTATCGCATAAGATTACATAATGGAGTCACAGGATATTGTTGTGCGGATTATCTAAAAATATATTCCGGAAAATCAGGAGAAAAAAGTCTTAACAATATAAATAAAAATAAATTTATATCAGAATTTTCTCAGTATCATCATACAAACAAAAAATGTTGTAAAGGACTTATAAAAAGACGTTTCGAAGAATTGGATATATTTTTTCGCGGATTTTATAGTAGGAACAGTGGATGGCGTGGAGCAGGAAATTATCCCATTCCTCGCTGTGCTTCAAAGCTTTTTTAATAAAAATTTAGTATTAAAAAAGCCAGCCGTCTTGAGATGGCTGGTATTTTTATGCCCTTATAAGACTTTAAACATAACGTCTTTTAGGTATAGTTATAATTAAAGTTAAAACGATTGACTTGTTTCTTTAAGTTTTTCAATAAAAGAGTTCAAATTATTTTATATAGTAAATGCTATTGATTTTTGATATTATTTCTATAGGGTTGGTGAAATATATTATGTTTAAAATATTAAAGAAAAAGTTTTTAAATAAAAGTGTTTCTTACATGAAATTGTGCGCACCATTAGTGGCCACAAATGCACAAGCCGGACAATTTTTAATTCTAAGAGTGGATGAATTTGGAGAAAGAATCCCTCTTACTATTTTTGATTACGATAGAGAAAAAGGAACAGTAGATATCATTTATCAAAAAGTCGGAGCTACGACTCTAAAACTTGATAGAAAACAAGAAGGGGAGTATTTACTTGATGTTGTAGGACCTCTTGGTAATAAATCGAAAATTAAAGGATTTAAGAAAGCCATAGTTATTTCAGGAGGACTGGGAAGTGCGATTGCATATCCTTTAGCCAAAGAGCTTAAATTAAACGGAGCAAAAACAACTGCAATTTTGGGATTTCGAAATAAAGATTTAATAATACTTGAAAACAAGATGAAAAAGATTACAGATGAGATTGAAGTAGTTACAGATGATGGTTCAAATGGAAAAAAAGGACTTGTAACCGATTCGCTTATTAAAAAATTAGAAAAATGTTGCAATTACGATTTAATTATATCGATAGGACCGATTCCTATGATGAAAGCAGTGTGTGAAATAACGAAAAAGTATAATATAAAAACTATTGTCAGCATGAATTCCATAATGATTGACGGAACAGGTATGTGTGGAGGTTGTCGTTTAACGGTAGGTGGTAAAGTTAAATTTGCGTGTGTGGATGGACCGGATTTTGACGGCCATGAAGTTGATTTTCAAGAAGCAATTATGAGAAATAATTCTTTTGTAAATCAAGAAAGAAAATCTTATGAAAAATACTGTAATTTATTCAAAGGGGTATAGTTATGTTTAATAAAAGTAAATTTAAAGAAACTATGCCGGTTGTGCCTGCACAAATAAGAATTACTAACTTTAACGAAGTTGAATTGGGTTTGAGTGATAAGTCAGCTTTACTTGAAGCCGATAGATGCCTTAATTGTAAAAATTCTCCTTGTGTCAAAGGTTGTCCAGTAGGAGTTGAGATACCTAAATTTATTGAGTTTATAAAAAAGGGAGACGCAAATTCTGCATACAAAACTATTTTGAAAGATAATATTTTTCCTGCAATATGCGGTAGGGTATGTCCTCAAGAAAAGCAATGTGAAGCTCATTGTATCCGTGGCAAATCCGGTGATTCTGTGGCTATAGGAAGTTTAGAACGCTATGTTGCTGACAAAATTTTGAATTCGGATGATAATAAAGAAATACAAAATAAAAAAACTGATGATATTTCTGGAAACAAAAAGCATAAAATTGCAATAGTGGGTTCCGGACCTTCCGGTTTAACGTGTGCTTCCGAACTTACCGAACTTGGTCTGGAGGCTACTGTTTTTGAAGCTCTTCATACTCCAGGCGGTGTTTTGTCCTATGGCATACCTGAGTTTAGACTTCCAAGAAAGGTTCTTAAAAAAGAATTGGAAGTGCTTAAAAATAAAGGAGTAAAGATAGTTACTAACGCTGTTGTCGGTAAATCTTTTTTAATTGACTCTCTTTTCAATATGGGATACAGTGCGGTATATATCGCTTCCGGAGCGGGTTTGCCCAGATTTATGAATATTCCGGGAGAAGGTCTTTCTGGAGTTTACTCAGCAAATGAGTTTTTAACAAGAGTAAATCTTATGCATGCCGAAAAAGAAAAATATGATACACCTATTATCTTTCCAAAAAAGCTTGTTGTCGTTGGCGGCGGCAATGTTGCTATGGATGCGGCAAGGGTTGCAAAAAGGTTGGGAGCCGAAAATGTTACTGTTTTGTATAGACGTACAGAATCTGAAATTAGTCATGCAAAGGAAGAAGGTATAGAATTTTTATTTTTAAGTAATCCTACGAAATTTTTAGGTCAAAACGGAAAATTAACCAACATTGAATGTATAAAAATGAGTATGGGGGAAAAAGATTTTTCTGGTAGAAAATCAGTATCACCGATTCCTGGAAGTGAGTTTCTCGTATCTGCAGATACTGCCGTGATAGCTGTAGGTAATTCTCCAAATACTATTATAAAAAATTCGGAAAATAATTTGGATTTTGACTCTTACGGAAGGATAATTGTTGATTCGCAGACTTTAAGGACTTCTAAAAAATTTGTTTATGCCGGAGGAGATGCAGTTACCGGAGCGGCTACTGTTATACTTGCTATGGGTGCAGGTAAAAAAGCTGCTCATCAGATATTTAATGATTTAAAAAGCATTGAATCGGAGGGTGAGAGATAGAATTTAATATATTAGGTTGCAAAGTTAGTTTTGATTTTTGTTTTTTTTCAGTTTTGACTTTTATGATTTTTATGGATAAATCAGGATTCGTTTTAGTGGGAATTATTTCATCATTAATGCATGAATTAGGTCATATCATTGCTGTTAAAGCGAAAAAATGCAGTATTGATCGCATAAAATTGGGATGTGTTAATGCCGATATTTTTTTAAACGGCGGTAATCTTACAGATAAAATTATAATTCTTTTCAGTGGTTCAATGATGAATTTTTTTATTGCTGTTATTTTTAAAATCATGTGCAGTGTATATTATGATGTTAATATCTTTCGGACAATATATTTACAAAATTTATTTATAGGTATTCTCAATTTGTTACCTATATCCACTCTTGACGGAGGATGTATACTTTTAAGTTTACTAAATAAAAAAATAGATTCTATAGTTGCACTTAGAGTTTATAATATAGTGTCGTTTATATTTTTGATACCTCTTTTTTGCATTGGAATATGGATTTTGATAACGTCAGAGTATAATTTTTCGTTGATCCTTTTGGTTACTTACTTGATTTCTTGCATACTCTTGAAAAAAAATATGTTTTAATAAAAATTTATAAATAGGAGAATTTGTTATGAGTTTTAATAGAGTTGATCCAAGAAAATTGAAAGAATTTAATACCTTTTCTAAGATAGGAAATGAATGGATGTTAATAACTTCCGGAAACAAAGACAAGTTTAATACAATGACGGCAAGTTGGGGAATGTTGGGAGTTTTATGGAATAAGAACGTTGCAACAGTATTTGTACGACCACAGAGATATACTTTTGAATTTTTAGAAAAAAACGATTATTATACCCTTTCTTTCTTTGATTCCAAATATAAAAGTAAATTAAATTTTTGCGGTAGCAATAGTGGAAGAGACGTTGATAAAATAAAAGAAACAGGTCTAAGTCCTGTTTTTGACAGAGAAGCTCCTTACTTTGAAGAAGCAAATAATGTAATTATATGTAAAAAAATTTACACTCAATTTATAAATCCTAAGAATTTTATCGAACCTGACATCGAAAAAAATTACGAAAATAACGACTATCATAAAATGTATATCGGAGAAATAGTAGAATTTATGGAGGAAAAATAAATTGAGAAAAACAGTTCTTATTACCGGAAGTTCACGGGGAATAGGTGCGCAAACAGCCATAAAATTTGCAGAAAACGATTATAATGTGATTATAAATTATAAAAATTCAAAGCAAAATGCTCTGGACCTTTTGAATGAAATAAGAAAAAAGGGCGTTGAATCTATAGCTCTCAAAGCGGATGTTTCGGATTTTCAAGAAGCACAAAATCTTGTCACCAAAAGTTTAGAAGAATTTGGACATTTAGACGTTTTAGTTAATAATGCCGGTATAGCTTGTCAGAAACTTTTTACGGATATTTCGCATGAAGAATGGACACATATGTTCGACGTAAATATACACAGTATGTTCAATTGCACAAAACCTGTAGTAAACAGCATGTTAAAAAGACATAGTGGAAAGATAATAAATATTTCATCTGTATGGGGCATAACGGGCGGCGCTTGTGAAGTTCATTATTCAGCGTCTAAAGCTGCAGTTATAGGATTTACCAAATCTTTAGCAAAAGAATTAGGGCCTTCCAATATTCAAGTGAATTGTATTGCACCCGGTTTCATAGAAACCGATATGAATAAAAATTTAAATTTGAAAGAAAGTGAAATTGAAGATATAAAAAAAGAAACTCCTTGTATGAGACTGGGCAACACCAAAGATGTTTCTGAAGCTGTATTTTTTCTAGCAGGAGCAAGTTCTGATTTTATAACAGGTCAAGTAATAGGAGTAAATGGCGGTATTTTAATATAATTTTAATTCAATATTCTCTTTAAATTGTTTGTATATTATTTATAGTTATGTTAGTTTAGTATAGTATAGTGTGCAGAACGGTGGTGAGTTTATTGAAAAGATTTAAAAAAATATTTTTTGTCGTTTTTTCTTCAGGATAAAATATTAAAACATGAATGTACTTATTTATAGCATGAAAGATTTAGAAAAAGTTCAGTAATATATTATGTTTGGATATTTTTATTTTGATTTGAAAGGACGTTTTTTTATGAATAATAATAAATTTTCAAAAATATTTGCAATACCTTTTGTATTCATGATTTTTATTCTAAGCTGTGTGAGCGTAAAAGCCGTTCCTGTAGAATTTATACTGAATAAACTCCAAGGAGAAAAAAATAGGTTACCTTCAGACAGCCGTATGTACTATGAGGAAATTTTAAATCCAGATATCAGTGGTTTAAAAGAAAAAATTAAACAAAGTGCAATGTATCAAGATTTTATTTCTCGTTGTCGAAAAAAAGTTACAGAGGATAGCATAATTTTTGTATTTTTATTTAAATATATAAGGGAGTTTGATTTTTTAAAGTCCTGTAAAAAATCAGAGGAATGTAAATCTGAAATTATACATAAAATCTTAAGTATGAGAGATAAAGAAGAACGTAGAAGCGATAAGTTTACCGCAAAGGAAATTGATAAATCGCTTTGTATAGATTTAACGGTTCATTACAAAGCTTTGGAAATGGATTAAATTTTTGTGGTTTCGTATTGAAAATCAAGTTGCGGATAGTCGTTATATAAAACGTAAAACATTTTTTCTAGTTCACCTCGT
Organism: uncultured Clostridia bacterium; assembly: GCA_945926705.1. Taxonomy (GTDB): domain Bacteria; phylum Bacillota; class Clostridia; order Oscillospirales; family Acutalibacteraceae; genus UMGS1491. The sequence goes on along the minus strand of CAMEMA010000014.1, from coordinate 1,696 downwards.
TTAATTTGTTCCGAGTTTAATGTTATTTTTTCGCCGGTTTTTGTAGAGTTTTTGATGACTATAGCTCTTAAAATAAATTCTAAATTTTCTGTTGTTATGATTATATTATTCGGATTTTCCATTCTAAAAAGAGATGTAATAAAATATTCTATGATATCTGAAATTCCTAAAATTATTAAAAATCCAAAAAAAATACAGCATGCTATGTTACTCATAAAATTCACCTCAGTATCATAGTATGCAGTTTTTTATTTTATGTCTTAGTTAATTCTCACATCCGGTATATCATTATCTTGTTTAGAAATATCCGGTTCTTTGATATCTGAAAAAATAATGGATATACACCATAAAGCAGACAAAAACACTAAAATATATATAAGTCTACTTGCCGGAGAATCTTGACCTCCAAATATCCATGCTACAATATCAAATTGAAAAATTCCTATTGCGCCCCAATTTATTCCGCCAATCACGCAAAGAATAAGTGCTATTTTATTTAATATCTTCATATTATCACATCCTTTCTTTTTAAATGTATTTATATTATACTCATTTATTTGACTTAAAATCAATCTAATTAATAAAAACTTGTTTATAATTTTAAAACGTCATAAATCTTGAATGAGTTTAAATGTTTTGTTAAAATTAGAAGTACTATTATTAAATTTTTTCGGAGGAATGATATTGCAAAATAAAATACCTGTTTATGAATATGGAGAAAAGCAAAAAGAATTTTGCAAAAAAGTTCGTAATTACTACAAAAATAGCGGACACACAAGTGTTGCTAAGGCTTTTGTTAAAACTTATGGTTGTCAACAAAATGTTTCGGATAGCGAAAAATATATCGGAATGCTTCTTGAAATGGGATTTGACATAGTACTTAATCAAGATGAAGCTGATGTGGTTCTTTTTAACACATGTGCAATTAGGGAGAATGCCGAAAATAAAGCTTTAGGAAACTTGGGATGGATAAAAAATATTAAAAAAAATAATCCTGATTTATTTATAATATTGTGTGGATGCATGACTGAACAAGCTTCGATCATTGAAAAAATTCAAAATAATTACAGATTTATTGACTTGGTGTTCGGAACACATTCAATACACAAATTTCCTGAAATATTTTACAATGCTCTTTGTTTGAAAGAGAAGAGCGCAAAACCTAAAAGTTTATGTGTGAATGAAAAAGAGGATGTAATTTTTGAGCATGCACCTGTTAAGAGAAATAATTCTTTGAAGGCGTTTTTATCTATAATGTATGGATGTGATAATTTTTGCTCATATTGTGTAGTTCCTTATGTAAGAGGTAGAGAAAGAAGCCGTGAACCCAAAGAAATTTTTACGGAATTTAAAAATCTTTTGAAAGCCGGTTACAAAGATATAACACTTCTCGGGCAGAATGTAAATTCTTACGGAAAAGGATTAAATAAAGATATTAATTTTCCAAAGTTATTGAAGGAATTAGATAAATTTGATGGAGATTACAGAATAAGGTTTATGACCTCTCACCCTAAAGACGCAACTCATGAACTTTTTAATGTAATGGCCAATGGTAAGCATATAGTTCATCACATTCATTTGCCTGTTCAATGCGGAAGTAATCGAATTTTAAAAGAAATGAACAGAAAATATACAAAAGAGTCTTATTTGAAAATTATAGATTACGCACGAAATGTAATGCCGGATATAACTTTTT
>CAMEMA010000013.1 GCA_945926705.1 uncultured Clostridia bacterium | reverse complement strand
TATATTTCAGAAGGATATTTTAATATTTTCAGTACATCACATATTGTATTTATTAAAGAATTTTCTCCCGAGTATTGTAAAATATTACCTTTGAAACCACTTACATTACAGTAGTCAAGACTATGAACGATTAAAAAATTAATATCATTGCTCAAAATTGCTACTGCAGGTACAATAGTTTTATTGGTTACAAATTTTGAAAAAAAAGGTTCATTATTTTCAGAGCAATACATAAACCAAAAGGAATTTTTTTTAATATAAAAATTATTTTCAAACAACGCCAATCAGTCCTTTTATATTTTAAATATTTAATGCTAATTAAAATTATATTGTTGTTTTCACGCAATTGAAAGGGGAATGTTTTAAATAAAAAATTTAAGAATTAAAATTTTATCTGAAGTTTCTGTAGTTATATCGTTATGTACGATTTTAAATTTTATTTCAATATGTAAACTACCTTTAGGAGGTACAGTAACTCTGGGACAATCTGTACCTTTAATTATTTTTTCGTTCAAAAGAGGAACACGATTTGGTTTAATTTCCGGAATTTTATGTGGAATTATTAAGATCATGTTCTCTTTAAAAGTAATACCTGTGACTAATTTTTTAGATTATATTTTAATATTTATACTGGACTATATATTACCTTATATATTGGTGGGTACGTCATGTATATTTGTTAAATTTTTAAAAAATAAAAAACATGCCATTGTTGTATCGTGTATTATAGCTCATTTATTAAAATTTTGTTGTTTTTATACTTCTGCGGTAATAGTATGGAGTAAATACATTCCTTATACAGTAAATGTAAGTAAATATTGTTTTTGGTACAATTTTTTATATATGTTTCCGGAAACAATTATAGCTGTAGTAATAACTAATTCACTGTTAAGATTTTTCTAGTATTCACATTTTTCTATTGTTTCTAATAATGTAACATTAAAGGGTGTGATATTTTGGCTATAAAGATATTTATTGATCAGGGACATAATCCACAGGGGATAAATGCGGGAGCGGAAGGATTTGGTTTGAGGGAGCAAGATATAACGTATAATGTAGGAATGTATTTATCAAATCTTTTAGAAGAAGATTCTCGTTTTGAAGTTAAAACATCAAGAAATTCTCCTAACCAAGTACTTGGAACCAGTAATTCAACAAGTTTAGCAGAAAGAGTAAATGCAGCTAATAACTGGCCTGCTGATTATTTTATCAGTATTCATGTGAATGCGAATACAAATCCTTCCATCAACGGAAGTGAAGTGTATGTGTATCAAGAATATACGCAATCTTACTATATGGGAGAACATGTTTTAAATGCTGTTGTTGCTCAAGTAGGAACGAAAGATAATGGAGTTAGAGTACGACCTTCATTATATGTACTTAGGAAAACTAATATGCCTGCTATTCTTGTAGAACTTGCATATATTACTAACTCAAGTGACGCAGAAAAACTAAGAAACAATCAGTATCAATTTGCTTTGGGAATTTATAATGGTATACTCAGTTATTTTGGATTTTAATTTGAGGAGTGGAGTATAATTGTTTTAAAATTTTCAGATAATAAATTCAAATTAAGATTGATAAAAAAGAAAAGAGGTTAAAATTTATGAATACAGACGATAAAAATTCAAATGTCAATACTCCTGAAATTCCAAATTCCAATACTGAACGTAGCAATGAACCGGAAAAAGCCGAAAATACAAAAGAATAATTTTTAAAATACCCCTCGATTAGAGACGAGGGTTTTTATTAAACTTAAATTTACATATTTTCACAAATTATATTTTATTTTTACCATTTATATTTTTATAATAAAAGACAAAAAATATTTAATTACTTGTCGAATGGGTATTATCATTTACAATTTAAATAAGCTTTATGGATTTATTCTTATTTTTTCGAATATTATTATATTTTCTGCTTAAATTTATAATTTGAAATTTGCCTTTTTTTACCATTGATACAAACATATTATATTTTTGAAATTAATTATTGATTTTCCATTTATGAGTAAATATAATTAACAATATGTGATTCAAAATCACATAAATCTAAATAAATTATATAACTGAGATGGTAATAATGGAATCAAATTACAAAGAGCCCAAAATAAAAGTTTTAATTATTGATGATAACGTTGATGAAAGAAGAATGATTCTTAATTTTTTAGCCGAAGACCCCGATATTGAAATATGTACATTTTTAAGTAGTGGATTCGATATTGTATCAGGTATAAAATTTCATAAACCCGATGTAGTCGTAACAGATTTTTTAGCCACAGATGCAGACGAAACTATAGTTTTGGAAAAAATAAATTCTTCTGATATGAAAAACAGACCTAGAATTATAGTTATGTCTTCTTTAGATAATGCTAAAGTTTCGGAAAAAGCATTTAGCTATGGAATAGATTATTATATTAGGAAACCGATAATACTTTCTTTGCTCAAAGATGCAATTATTTTAGTCACTAAAGGAAGAAAACCTTATAAAACTAATGAATCTGTAAGGATGGCAAAAATAAGAGGTGTTGTTCGCTCTGTGGGAATTCCCGTGAATATTTTAGGATATACATACATCGTTGAGACCATTAAGTATATGATGGATTCGGAAAAAGCAGTTTTTTTAAGTGAGGTTTATAAGTCTATAAGTAAAAACCATAATACTTCCGTGGAATGTATTGAGGTTTCTATAAGAAACGCTATTAAAAAAGCTACACATACACATAATGAAAATTTTAAAAGAATTTTTCAATCCTGTAATATGAAGCCAAGTAATTCAGTGTTTCTTTCAAATTTGAAAGAGACAATATTTGTTGATTTATATAAGTAATAATTGGAATTTTTATGTTCTCTATGATTACCACCTGGATATTTGTATGTAGAAAACCAAGTGATAGTCGCGTGGTTAAGTGGTAGCTTAAGTGATGTAAAAACGACATATAAACTCCTTTTGATGTAGAATAAAATAGCGGTTTGGAAACTGCTAAAGAAAGCATCAAAAGGATGGCATTTAAAGTGAATGATACACATAGTTTTATCACATACAAAATAGAACTGTAAATACCATATAGATAGTATTCGCACCGAAATACAGAATGAAAGTATTTTACGCCGATAAGAGATTAGAAATAGGAGCAATACTAAGAGAATTATGCAAATGGAAAGGAGTAAATATATTAGAATCTGAAGTATGTCCTAACTATGTACATATGCTTTTAGAGATACCGTCAAAAATGAGTATATCGAGTTTTATGGGATTTCTCAAAGGTAAAAGCAGTTTGATGATATATGAAAAATGGGGAAATCTTAAATTCAAATATAGAAATCGAGAGTTTTGGTGCAGAGGATACTACGTAGATACAGCAGGGAAGAATGCGGTTAAAATAAAGGAGTATATCAAAAATCAATTAAAAGAAGATGAATAACGTTTAGCAATACCGATCCATTTATGGGTAGTAAGTAACAATCTTTTCGCAAGTATCAGACCGTATCGGCATCCTTTAGAGGCGGCTGGTAGTACAGGGCTTCGCCCATTAAAGAAATACCCCCCAGCTAGGCTGGGGGATGTTTATTTGTATCAATTTTCTTTTTCGAGAATTAAAAGAGGGTCTATGAATTTTCCGTCTTTATATATTGAGATATGGACATGGGATTCATCGGCAATTTCACACGGAATCTTAGCTACTGAACCGATTTCTTGACCTGATGTAAGTTTTTCATCTTTTTTTACAAGAACAGTTTCTCCTAGCCCTGAATAGTATGCAGTGAATCCAGAATCATGTTCCACTTTAACTGTCATTCCATAAGACGAATCGACGTATATATCCTTTACAACTCCATCTGTTATTGATTTTACAGTACTACCGGTCGTGGCGCTAAAATCTGTTCCGTTATGCGAGCGCCAATCATTCATGGTTTTAGAATACATCGGTTTCCCGTCGCTGAATTCTTTAATAATATGATTGCCTGCAGGATAGACTATAGGAGATTCCGACGTCTGTGCAGATACCGGCTGGGTTTCTTCTGAATTATTTTCACTTGATTGTTGCTCATTATTTTGTGGTTTATCGTATGGAATAGGTTGACGTTTATTTAGAGTTGGTTTTTTATCAGGACTTTTTTTATCAAGTATAGAATTTTTGTCTTGATTTTGCGGTATGGTTTTGTTAGAAGTTTGAGAATGATTCTTAAATTTAGATTCACTTTTAGAAGGAACTATAAAATCTTTAACACTTTTGTAAGTTGACCAAGCTGCTGCTGAAATTGCCGTCAAACAAATTGCAAGAGCAATATAAAATTTTTTCCCTTTCTTATTTTTATTATCTGGTTCCTGAAAATTTTGTTCATTGTTGGAATTATTTTTATTTAATGTATTCATTTTCCACTGCACCTCCATTTTTATTATTGACCGTTTTTATTTTTTGTATACAACTTTTGTTATAAAATTTATAAATCATTAAGAATAAAAATGGAATATTATCAGATAAAATGTTATAATGTGCGTGAGATAAAAATAATATTTTTAAGGAGTTTTATTTGTGGAATTGAAGGAAGAGTTTATATATATATATAAGAGTAATATAAAACGTGAAGGTTCGGAAGAACTCTTAAAATGGATGGAATCGACGGATTTTTTTATAGCTCCGGCAAGTACGAAATATCACTGTGCATGTAAGGCAGGTTTGGTTAAACATAGCATAAATGTTTATAAAACTTTCATTGAAAAACATTTTAACAAAGATGTAGATAATTTGGAAAGCGTAACGATATGTTCTTTACTTCATGATTTATGCAAAGCTCAATTTTATAAAATTTCTTTTAGAAATGTAAAAAATGAATCAACAGGTATCTGGGAACAAATGCCTTTTTACACTGTTGAAGATTCGTTTCCTTATGGTCATGGAGAAAAATCTGTATTTTTAATAGAGAGATTTATGCGTCTTAAAACAAGTGAAGCCATGGCTATAAGATGGCATATGGGTGGATTTGATGACGCTGCTAAATCCGGAGGATTTTCAATAAGTATTGCATTTGACAAGTACCCTCTGGCCGTTCAGCTTCATATGTCTGATTTAGAGGCTACATACTTGAAGGAAAAGGGAACATCCGAAGTAAAAAAATAGAAATTAAGTTATAAAATTAAAGGGGTGATTCAAATAAATATACTGGTATTAAATTCAGGCAGTTCTTCACTTAAATATCAACTTATTAACATGGAAAATGAAAATATGCTTGCAAAGGGAATATGTGAAAAAATAGGTTACAATGATAGTGCCATTCACCAGTGGGTTCATGGAAAGCAAGTTATAAGTAAGAATGTTGGATATATAAAAAATCACAAAGAAGCATTTGTATACATAGAGAAAATGCTTCTGCACAAAAGTAATGGGGTAATAAACGATATTTCTCAAATTGATGCTGTCGGACACCGAGTTGTTCATGGAGGGGAATTTTTTAAAGAACCGGTAATTATAGATAATAGGGTAGTGGAAGATATAAAAAAGCTTATTCCACTTGCTCCTCTTCACAACGGAGCGCATGTTGCGGGGATAGAAGCGTGTAAAGTTCTTTTGGGAGATACTGTCCCTCAAGTTGCTGTTTTTGATACCTCGTTTTATTTTGATTTACCCGAAAAAACATATATGTTTCCTATACCTTATGAATATTATAAAAAATATCACATACGTAAATATGGATTCCACGGAACTTCTCATAAATTCGTGTGTAACAGATGTTGCGAAATCTCAGGAAAAAATTTTAGTAAAGAGAAGATCATAAGCTGCCACATGGGTAATGGTTCTTCCATAACGGCAGTAAAAAACGGAAAAACTGTAGATACCAGCATGGGGCTTACTCCTTTGGGGGGAATTATGATGGGAACTCGTTCGGGAAATTTAGATCCTTCTGTTGTGCTTCGCATGGCACAATGTGAATCTTTAAATTTTGAGGAAATTAATGAGATTTTAAATAAAAAATCGGGTGTACTTGGTATTTCCGGTATAAGTAGCGATGATAGGGATGTAGTAAAAGCTTCTGAGGAAGGAAATTACCGAGCGAAACTTGCTCATGAGATGATGGTTTATCAAATCACTAAATACATTGGAGCTTATACAGCTGTACTAGAAGGATGTGATTCTATAATTTTTACAGGCGGAATAGGTGAAAATCAATGGACACACCGCCAAAAAATTTGTGATAATCTTAAATTTATGGGAGTAAAAATTGATAGTAAATTGAATAAAAATATTGTAGCAGGTAAAGAAGGAAAAATATCTTTAGAAGATTCATCTGTTGATGTCTTTGTGGTGCCGACAAATGAAGAATTAGCAATTGCGCGTGAAACAATGTCTTTTTTAAAGTCTAAAAATCAGACCTAGGGAGATGAATTTTAATCGTGAATATAAATAATATTGCTATTTTAACAAGTGGCGGTGATGCACCGGGAATGAATGCTGCTGTTCGTGCAATTACTCGATATGCTTTGGGAAACGATATAAAAGTTTTTGGAATCAAACGCGGTTACATGGGTTTGAGATGCGGAGATATTATTGAAATGAATTTAAGAACTGTATCAGATATAATTCATAGGGGAGGTACTATACTTTACAGTTCCCGTGATCCGGAATTTAAAACGCCGGAGGGTTTGGAACAAGCTGTAACATTTTGCAAGAATTCCAATATTGATGCGGTTGTCGCAATAGGAGGAGATGGAACATTAAGGGGAGCAATAAGCCTTATAAAAAAAGGCATAAATTGTATTTTTATACCTGCCACTATTGATAATGATGTACCTTGTAGTGACTATTCCATTGGATTTGATACTGCCATAAATACCGCAACTGAAATGGTAGATAAAATAAGAGATACTGCTCAGTCACATGAAAAATGTAGTGTAGTTGAAGTTATGGGAAGACATTGCGGAGATATTGCAATTAATACTGGTATAGCAGTCGGAGCTACTTCGATAATTATCCCTGAAATTGAATGTGATTTTGAAAAAGATGTTATTGAAAGAATAAAAACCACTCAAAGTATGGGAAAAAGGCATTTTATAATAATTGTGGCTGAACATTGTGCAGATTCTTTTGACGTAGCAAAACAAATTCAGGAAAAAACCGGAATTCAAGCTAGAACTACAATTTTAGGCCATGTTCAAAGAGGCGGTTCACCAACATTAAGAGACCGCGTAGTTGCAAGTTTAATGGGATGTCGAGCAGTTGATGTATTAATTAAAGGAAAAAGAAATCGTGTCATAGCTAAAAAATGTAATAATATAGTAGATTACAATATTGATGAAGTTTTGGAATTGAAAAAAAACTTCGATTATAAATTATATACGGACGCTTTGCATATTTCTATTTAATCTAGTATTTGGATTAGCGGCAATATTGGTATTTGTATTAAATAATAGAGGTGGGAAAAACTGAGAGCGACCTATACAAAATTAATATTTTGTATAGGTCGGGGAACGTAAAAATATGAAACAACAAAAAACGTTATCTATAGCACATAATTCTATATTTATAATAATGTCATTAATTTTAGGATTTCTAGGTCGATTATCTATTATTCCTGTATTTCCTTTCCTTAAATTAGATTTTTCAGATATACCAATCTTTCTTTCTACTCTTGTTTATGGAATTCCTTCCGGATTAACAGCGTTATTTGTTTCATTAATACTACGAACATTTATGTTCAGTTCTTCTGGATGGATTGGTTTTATAATAAGATCGACTTCAGCCATAATAATTTTATTTTTAGGAATATTTAATTCTGAAAAAATTAAAAAAAGTTATAAAATTTTATGGATTACTTTTGGAATTTTACTTTGTTTGATTGTCAAATTATTTATTAATTATTTTTTATGGATAAATTTTTTCAACATTTCACCTGGAATTATTGATAAATTCATGGTTTCTATAATAATCCCTTATAATTTATTGAAGTTGATAATTACTGTTTTTGGGTCTTGTATATTGCTAAATCACGTAGTCAGATTAATTAAAATTGTAAAATAAAAATATCTTTTGACAAACACTTAATTTTATGATAATAATATAGTGGTAGCCTCCTTAGTTAAATGGATATAACAAATCCCTCCTAAGGATTAGTTGTCAGTTCGATTCTGGCAGGGGGTACCATTTTTTCTCTTCTAATAATATAAATTTATTTGTACTCTCCTTTGTTTCCTGGTTTAATTTTGGTTCCCGTCTACTATATTGGATAGATGGGAATTTTATTTTATATTTTTAATAGAAATTTTAAAAAATATCCTGAATAAATATAATTATCTGGGATTATTATATAAACTGCAACTGCGCTGGGTAAAAATTTAAACTTCAAAAGCCATCCATTTCTTTAAGCTGGATGGCTTTCATTTTTCTCATTAGTTTTATTAGTGGTATTTGGATTTTTTATTGTTTTTTTTAAAAAATCCACAATCTCTTCCGTATGCATTCCACGTGACCCTTTTATCAATACATTGTCTCCTGCACAAATACATTCCAATAAAAACTTACAGGCTTCTGAATTGGAATTAAAGTGCACCGAATTTATATATTGATTTGACGACTTTGCTCCGTCCGATAAATATTTTGATTCATTTCCTATAGTTACTATAATATCTATGCCTTCAATTGCAATATATCTTCCAGTTTCAAAATGAATTTCTTGAGACTTTTCTCCTAGCTCTAGCATATCTGCAATAACAACAATGTTTTTTTCAAGTTTTGGCAAAGTTTTTAAAACGCCTACAGAACTTTTTATTGAATCGGGGCTTGCATTATAAGAATCGTCTATAATTGTTACACCGTTTAAATTAAATATCTGCTGTCTCATTTCGACATTTTTAAATGTCATTAAACCTTTCTTTATATCTTCTATATGTATACCCATTCCATCAGCTATGGATATAGCAGCTAATGCGTTATAAACATTGTGAATCCCCAAGCAAGGTATTGTAATAGGTTCTTTAAATTTAGAAGTTATCAATGTAAAATGAGTTTTATTCTCATCAGAATAAATATCTTCGCACTTATAATGGTAATTTCCATTCATTCCGAAATAAACTATATTATTATGAAGTGATTTTATTTCGGAATCTGATAAAATAGGTGAATCTCCGTTTAGATATAAAATACCTTTATGTTGTGGTAGTATTTTAATTTTTTCTCTGCAAGTGTTTTTGGTTGATTTAAAATTCTCGATATGCGAGACTCCTATATTTGTAATTACAGCTATGTCAACATCTGCAATTTCTGAAAGTCTATCCATTTCTCCAAATTCACTTACTCCCATTTCAACCACTGCAGCTTGATGTTTTGAGTTTAAGTTAAACAATGTAAGCGGCAAACCTATTTGACCGTTATAATTAGATTCCGTTTTTAAAACATTTACGGAACTGCTCAAGGCGGCTGCAATCATTTCTTTAGTAGTGGTCTTCCCTACACTTCCTGTAACTCCTATAAAAGGAATCTTAAATTTATGCCTATAATATTTTGCCAAGTCACCTAATGCTTTTTGGGTAGATTCAACCGCTATTAAAGAGCCTTGCGTATTTTCTAAAATTTTGTGATTTTTCTGAACAAGAGAAACTAACGCTCCTGATTCAAAGGCTTTTTCAATAAATTCATGTCCATCATTATTATTACCTATCAAAGGAATGAACAAAGAATTTTTTGTGCATTTTCTACTGTCAATATATATCGAATCTACTGTTAAATCAGTATTTCCTGATAAAAGTTCTCCTCTCGTAGCTTCTATTATTTCTGAGATGGTAAGTTGTTCCATACGTTACCTCGTTCTGAATTTTTTATAATATCTTCTATTATCGTTCTTTCATCAAAAGGATATTTAACTCCATTAATTTCCTGATAATCTTCATGACCTTTTCCTGCCAATATTATAATATCACCTTTTTGGGAATTCTCAAGACAGTACTGTATAGCTTCTTTTCTATTTTCCACTATAATATATTTTCCCTTTGTCTTTTCCATTCCCTTTTTGATATCATTAATTATTTCTAAAGGTTCTTCAAATCTCGGATTATCACTAGTTATAACTGATAAATCAGCTAAATTACCGGCTGTTTCCCCCATTTCATATCTTCGTATTTTTGGCCTATTTCCCCCTGCGCCAAACATAATAATTAATCTGTTTGGATTGTATTTTCTCATTGTTTTTAAAATACTTTCCATACTTAGTGCGTTATGAGCATAGTCAATAAATACCGCATAATCCTCTGAAATTTTAATAGGTTCAATGCGTCCTTTCACTTTAAATTTACAAATTCCATTTTTTATATTTTTATCAGAAATTTCCATATATTTGCAAACTGAATATGCAGCAAGAGAATTATACACATTAAATTCACCTGGTATCGGGATATACATATTTTTAATTTCACATAAATCGCATTTTACACCTATATTTCCGGACATGTTGAAAAGCTGGATATTTTTTGCACTATAATCTGCAATTTTTTTTATTCCGAAAGTTTTAATTTTACAAGTATGGTTCTTTATTATATCAGAACTGTTTTTATCGTCTATATTTATAAATCCTACTTTGCACTTAGAGAATAGCATACTTTTGCATTCCAGGTATTCTTTAAGTGAGCTATGTTCGTTATCGCCTATATGATCGCTGGAAAAATTTGTGAAAATTCCAAAATCGAACTCAAATTCATCAAGTCGATGAGTCTTAAGTCCAATTGAAGAAGCTTCCAGTACAACACATTTACATCCATCTTCTAGCATTTTACAAACATTTTTTTGTATCTCGTATGATTCGGGAGTAGTATTATTCAGTTTTACTATATTATCTCCATATACCGCTCCTATCGTCCCTATAACTCCTGTTTTTATTCCGGCTTCCTCTAGAATTGATTTAATCATAAAGGAAGTAGTTGTTTTCCCTTTTGTTCCGGTAATACCTATGGTTATAAGTTCTTTGGAAGGATACCTAAAAAAAGCTGCTGAAATATGTGCCAAAAATTTTCTACTGTCTTTGACGCTTATAACTGTTACATTAGGTATATTTACTTCTTTTTGTACGACAACTGCAATGGCACCTCTCTTCAGAGCATCATCTATATAGTCATGTCCGTCAAAATTTGACCCACAAAGACATACAAATAAACTGTTTTTTTTTACATTTCTGGAATCATAGCATATATCAGAAATATCTATATTAATATCTCCTTTGATTTCTGTAAAAATTGAGTCTTTTAAAAGATTTTTAAGAATCATAAACAATTACCCTCAATACAAATTATCTATTTAATGAAAAAATCTTTATAGTCTATTTTCATCGACTTTTTAACTTTTGCTAAAGTTTCGTTAGTTAGTATTATTGCTTTTTCTGTTCCCTCAAATGCTATTTTATAAACTTCTGAAATGTTTTGTTCCAATATTTTTCTTTTTTCTCTTATAGGTTCCAAGATGTCTTGTAATACTTCATTTAAATACTTTTTGACTTTAACGTCTCCAAGTCCACCTTTTTCATAATGAGATTTCATAAAACTTATCTTTTCTTTATCTTCACCGAATGCTTCCAAATATATAAATACCGGATTATCCTTTGTATTTCCCGGATCATTTATATTAAGATGATTAGGTCAGTAAACATTTTCATTACTTTCTTTTCCACTTCATCCGGAGAATCAGATAAATATATGGTATTACCTAAAGACTTACTCATTTTATTTTTTCCATCTGTTCCTATTAAACGAGGAGTATTAGATAGGATAATTTTAGGCTCTTTAAGAGTTTGACCGTAATAAGAATTAAATTTTCTAACTATTTCGCAAGTTTGTTCAATCATCGGAGATTGGTCTTCCCCTACAGGAACTAGGTCCGCTCCAAAAGCTGTTATATCAGCCGCTTGACTTATAGGATATGTCAAAAATCCTGCCGGAATTCCCCCATTAAATTTTCTGACTTTAATTTCTTGTTTTATTGTAGGGTTTCTTTCTAAACGAGCTACGCTGACTAAATTTAGGTAAAATATTGTCAGCTCTGCAATGGCAGGTATCATAGACTGTATACATATTGTTGTTTTTTTAGAATCTATTCCAACCGATAAATAATCTAACAACAATTCCAATATATTATTTCTTACTTTTTGCGGATTATCTGCATTGTCGGTGAGCGCTTGTACATCAGCAATCAGTATATACTGATCATGGTGGTCTTGCAATTTTACTCTATTTTTAAGTGAACCTACATAATGTCCCAGGTGAAGTTTACCTGTAGGACGATCTCCGGTAAGTATGATTTCTTTCATTTTCAAATATCCCCTATTAAAAATTTGTTTTTAGTATACAACGTTAAAATTTGAAAAACAAATTAATCACTTTTAAATTGCGGCTATTGTTCTATTGGAAAGCTTCATAATATAATAATAAATTACTACTAAGCTTATTACTATTATTATTACATCTACAAATACGCTTTTTTTGAAAATAGAATTTTTATGTATTCCAATCCACACTGCAGCAACAAGCGGAACTGAAAAAGGATTATATTTCAACGATTCATAAAATCTCAGATTAATTAATGAATTAAGAGCGTGAAGAGTTCCGCATGCCGGACATGGTACATTCAAAATTGCTTTAAACGGGCAAGGAAATTTTGCAATAATTAAAATCGCAATAACTGCAAATATCAATAAGTGATAATAAATTATATGCGTTTTAGATTCCCTCATAAAAATATAAATTCCTTAGATTGAGTTTTATGACTTAAAAATTCAAAATATTGATTAAACAAATTGCATTGAACTGCTTACAACCTTAACCGCTCTTTTACCTTTTATATACTCTAAAATTTTAAATCCAAATTCAGCAGCAACTCCAGGTCCTTTTGCGGTTATTAAATTGTCATCAGCACATACGGATAAATTTGAAATTTCAGAACCTATTAATTTTTCTTCAAAACCGGGATAACAGCAGGCAGATTTCCCATTTAAAATGCCCATTTCGCCTAAAATCGATGGAGCGGCACAAATCGCGGCAATAAGTAGGTTATTTTCATAGCAATATTTTATCACATCTGTCACTTTTTTATTTTTGCCAAGATTTAAAGTACCAGGCATACCTCCGGGTAATATTATTCCATCAACTTCTTCTTCTTTTAAATTTTCAATTGTAATGTCTGCTTCAACAATAATTCCCAAAGAACCTTTAACTGTTTTATTTTCCAAACCTACTGTCTTAATCGGAATTTTTCCTCTTTTTAAAATATCAAGGGGTGTTATTGCTTCGATTTCTTCAAATCCATCTGCCAAAAACATATAAATCATATTTATACCTCCGAATTAATTAATATTTATCGTCTAATTATATCATATAATAATTCAATTACCATTCTGAAATTGAAACCAAAATACATTAATAATTTAAATTTTAATAAAAATTATTAATATTAAACTTTTTATTATTAATATATATTGATTTTTTATTCAATTGTTGATACAATTGTGTTGTTCATATTTATTTTTAGGTAATTGAAAGGAAAGTCAGCTATGATTAAAAAATTTATGAAATATGTAGGTGAATATAAAAAACATTCAATAATAGCACCTGTGTTTGTTACTTTAGAAGCCTTAATGGAAATAATTATACCCTTTTTGACTTCCAGTATGATTGATTACGGAATAGATAAAGGTGATATGAATCATATTGTCAAAACTTCATCCCTAATTCTTATATGTGCGGTTTTGTCAATAATTTTTGGATGTATAGCTGGAAGAAGTGCTGCAATTGCTTCCGTAGGATTTGCAAAAAATTTAAGAGAAGCAATGTACAGAAACGTACAAGATTTTTCATTTTTTAATATGGATAAATATTCTGTTTCAAGTATAATAACACGTCTTACGACTGATACCGTAAACATTCAAAAAGCGTATGAAATGTTGATATTTACAGCGCCGATTTCACCTTCTTTTATCATATTTTCCTTGATTTCCTCTTTTAAGATAAATGTAAAGCTTTCATTTTTATTTTTAGGACTTATTCCCATATTCATGATAACTTTATACTTTATAATAAAAAAAGCACATCCTATTTTCAAAAAAGTTTTCAAAACCTACGATCACCTAAATAAAAACGTAGGCGAAAATTTAGACGCTATAAGAGTCATCAAGTCTTTTAACATGGAAGAATATGAAAAGAAAAAGTTTTTCAAAATATCTGACCAAATTTACAAATACTTTTTAAAGGGAGAAAAAATAATTTCCTTTAATATGCCTTTCATGCAACTTAATATTTATGGATGTATCGTTTTAATTTCCTGGGTAGGAGCACGGAAGATCGGAAGAGCGTCGTGTAGGG
>CAMEMA010000012.1 GCA_945926705.1 uncultured Clostridia bacterium | reverse complement strand
AATTTTCAGAAAAAGTTCTATTGATTGTAACCCCAGATTTACGAAGATTTGTAACATCCTTTATAGTTTCTATATCTTCGTTACTAAGTTCTTGCTGATTATATCTATTTACCAGCTCGACCCTATTAATTACATGGTTATCTGATTCTTTTTGCGTATTGCGTTCATAAACATTTTTAAACCGATTAAGAATATCCTTTCTGGTTGCAATTTTTATTACATTTTTCTTTATATTCTCTTCTAGATTAAGATTTTTTATCTTAGTCGTTTTTAAAACATCTACGATATTTTTTGAAATATTCTTAGAGTTGTAAAATTTTCTTATTTCATTGTACACTCTACTAATATTTCTATCATAATACGTTTTGTCATTTACATATTGCTGCTGGTGCTCAATTATATTTTCACGAATCTCTTTGATTTCACTCTTATCTACTATCCTGTTGATAAGTTCTGTTTTTGAAACCAATATTTTAGGAACCGATTCCTTAACTATATCTTCAACAAACGAACCGACTTTCGTTAAAATATTAAATTCAGATATTTTTGATTGAAGTTTTATAATTTTAGGAAGAATGCTCTTATTAACAATATTATTTTCATAATATTTTGAAGCTTCCTCTAAAATTTCAATATCACTAATATTAGTTTTCTTATTATCAGATGCTTCTAAATATTTATGAATTCTGAGCTGTTCTTTTTTTGCTTTTTCTTCCGAATCAATTTTATCATTTTCATGATCTTCATTACGATAAACCAAATGGTCGTGATAGACATTTTTCAAAACTCTATCTACAACGTTTTCGTAATATTTAGTTTTATTAAGAATCGTTAAATAATCTTTACTCGTTCTTTGTATTGTAGAATAACGAAATATATTTCTAGCGTTTACATCATCTACAGTTTCTTTCTTACTCTCTAATTTTTTTTTTGAACTCTCTATAAGCGATTTTAGCATTTGAGTGAGAGTTTTTTCATCAAAAGAATTACTGGATATAACTTCCAAATTCTTTATCTGATTATTTGTAAGCTTATGTCCAACTCTTAAAATTTCATTTTTTAACTGATTGAGTATTTGTTCACGAAGAATTGTATTGTTGTGAACAAGTATGCTCTGGTCTTTATCGGTTGCACGAAGTTGCATTAGCAAGTCAATTATTTTGCTAAATGCTTCAGATTCAAAACTGTTTACTCTTGATAAATCATAAACCAGTTCCCGAGATTCATTAAAATCATTAAAATCTCCAACAATAGTTGCGATATTGTTTTTTTGAAAAAATTTGTTACAAAAACTATTGTTTCTTTTGAGTGTAAGTAATTTATCCGGAGATTGTATATTTAATAAAGCTATTTTATCTTTATCATTTGAACCATTGTTCTCCACTTACTCACCGCCTAAAATATATTTTCTCTATTATGTTCATCCAAACGTACTCTGACTTTAGCAAGCTTAACTTCAGCTTCATTAAAATCCTTCAAGAGTTTACTATATAATGCAGAGGAATTATTCTTTTGCATCTGAAATTCGATAACTTTTTTATATAAATTTCCATCTTTTTCGGAACGATTTTTTTCTCTATTCCACGCATTTTTACACTCTGCCAACTTAACTTCATCCGATATTTTTTTAGACAAAGCATTTTCCAAAGAACTTGACAACGACTGACAGATATAAGTCCTTATATTAAGCTCTTTTTCAAGCGCAGATATTTCTATTTTAAAAGCAGATTCCTCGGCGTTCTTTTTATCATAATCAGAACACATTTCAGCACTCTTTCTTATAGATTCCGCTTTTATAAACTCCCTTTCGGTATTTGTGTCGACATTTTTTATTTCTTCCTGCCTTTGTTTCTCAAACTCTTTTTTACGTTCATTTTCGATGTTTTCAATTTGCTCTCTTGTAAGAATCTTTGCAGATTGCTTACTTATAAGATCGTCGCCTGATTTCAAAATATCACGATTAATATCGCTTATTTGAGAGTCAATCTCTTCAATCTTTTTTTGGTATTTTTCCATCTCCTCTTCAGACTCACGTAAAAGTCTTTCAAGTTCTTCAATTTTATTTTCTTCCATTGAATCAACTCACCCTCTTACACTATGCAGCAAAAAATATTCATTCTCATAAGTTGAAAATAATTTTCAAGGATTATTTTATCCTTAGTGTCTGTCTTGAGCAGTTTCATTTTGTATTCATTATTGAGATTCAGTTGTTCCGCTGTCGGTTTGCTCTTGAGCCTTTTGTCTGGCTTGTTTAGCTTCTTCGTTAGCTTTATTAGCTTTCTCGGCTCTACTCTTGGCAGCATCTTGACGCGCTTTAATTTCATCCAATCTAGCCTTTTCTTTTTCCTTGGCTTCTTTCTTCTCTTGTGCAGCTTTTTCTAGAGCTTCAGGGGTATTTTTAGCTTTTTCTGCTTCTTCAGCGGCTTTCTTTCTCTCTTCAGCTTTATCTTTAAGCTCTTCTCTTTGATTCTTATCGTGCTCGTTAGCTTCTTTAGCTTTCTTAACTCTTTCTTCATATTCTGCTTTGAGTTTAGCTGCTGCCGCTTTAGCTTCATCACTATTTCGGGCTTCTTTAATCTTATCTGAAATTTCCTTAACCTTTTTCCTTAGATTCTCAAACTTCTCCTCAGCTTCTTTTTTCTCAGCTTCTTTTTTTTCTTTTAACTCACGAAGCTTCCCTTTAGTCTTTTTTAAAAACTCTTCCCTCAATCTCTGTGTTTCATTATCAGATTTTGTTCCAACATATGGAACGCTGGGAAGAGTGAGAGGAACACGAATCAAACCGGTGTGAACAATAGAGATACTTTCTATTAATATTCCTGAACTATCAGCAGTCAAATCTCCTCCGCTCCAACTCGTCATACCTAGAGATAAAAAAGAATACATGGCTTTTAATTTGTTTTGCCTGTCATAAACCTGTATAGTTCCAATAGCAGGGCCTTTTTCTAAAGTCTGTTGAGGATTTGCCATAGCCAAGGCCATAAGTGCCGCTTTTCTTGCCATACTGTTTCCAATCACGGCCGCAGCAGCAGCTTCTGCAAAATTAAACGGAAAGGCGGGCTCATGCAA
Source organism: uncultured Clostridia bacterium (assembly GCA_945926705.1). Lineage (GTDB taxonomy): Bacteria > Bacillota > Clostridia > Oscillospirales > Acutalibacteraceae > UMGS1491. The sequence continues at coordinate 12,160 of CAMEMA010000012.1, read as the reverse complement.
CATGAGACCACGAGTAAAGTCAAGTTTATATCCTCCGGAGCCTTGAGGGCATCCGACCATCAATTGATGGTCATTCACTCCGCCTTCCTTAATGAAGTCAACTTCTCTTTCCATTGAAATTCCAGAGACACTTGCAAATCCAAACTTGTACTGATTTAAAGTAACAATAAAATTAAATGAACAAATAAGATCATCTTTGGCAGAAATATCTACAACGGGAAGACGACCCTTTTGCTTTCCGCAAATACCACGAGAATTAGAATTTAGTGCATTCGATTTAATAATTCCATTTTCTTCGAAAACAGTACTCATGTACCCACCTCACACTTTGAAAATACCTTATACGCCTATATCAAATAGATTATTTTTAATTTTATTAGATTCTGCATTCATCTTCTTATTTATCTTAGAGGCCTCTTTACAAAATCTAACTCTTTCTCTATGTGGCAAAAGTATAATCTCTTTACGAGACCAATGAAAATAATAAGCCAAAAAAGCTATCTCTTCATATAATATTTCATTTGGATAACTTTTTAGGCTTCCCCGAAAAAAGGCAGTTCATACCTGAATTCATGAGCACATTTAGGGCAGATAATCGTAACTTTTGGAGGTTCAACTGCATTAATTTTTTGATACAAATCCTGTAAATATGCCATATCGGCCGTAAATAAGCTCTCAATTACACGGGCATCAACTTTATTTAATGTTCCCAGTTGCGTAATAACTCTTTCTAACAGCAAAATACTCAAGTATCCCGGATTCATTTTTACCCTTTGATCATTTAAGGGAATAATTTCATCAGCAGCATTAGCTAACCTCATAACACCATGTTTGTGAACCTCTCCGTTGCTATCTACATAACCTCTGGGAAGTTCGAATTCTACTTGAGTTTCAAAGGAAACTGACATTACAAATCACTCTTTCTTTAATTTTAAGTACCTCTCTCCCCACATTTTAAAAAATGCAAGGAGAGAAAATAAATTACAAAATCGATAAAATAACCTATATTAAGAACCTACTGATACATCCCTCTTAATTCCTTCGTGAGCTAAAACTAAAGTCTCAATAAGAACCTCTGAGCTATCAGCACTTAAATCCGTAGCATTGTATTCTTTAGGCCAAGCATTTATTACTGTCCAACTGGCAGTTGGTGTACCTGCATTATCATACACCGTAATAACCGCATTAACGGGTGTAAAGTTACTTCCTTCCAGATAATCGTTGAAGAAATTATAAAGAATCGGATTACTGTACATACCTTTTGTAAGAGTTATATCACCGTAACTTACAAGACCGGGTAATTTACGGACGGTAAGGTAACCAAATCCTCCTTCTCTATAGTTACTTTCCTCGACACTAGATGAAAAACCTTGTACTTCTTTAAAAGACGAAGTTCCTAATCCTTCAAACTCCGCGGTAAATCTAAATCCTCTTATAGGGGCTGCCAAACCATTTGTAATAGGACCTCTAGTAGATAATACTTCACTACCTAACTCCTGTATTCCAGTAGTTGCATTTGAATCTCCTGGCATTAAAAATCATTCTCCTTCCTTTTCGAAAATCTTACAAACTATTCTCCTGTTTTTTGAGTAATTCTAAAGATTACAAACTCTGCAGGTTTAACCGGAGCTACTCCGATAACACATATTAACCTACCATTGTCTATATCATCCTTAGTCATAGTATTGGGACCTATGTCAACAAAAAATGCTTCTGACGGTGAAGCTCCTACGAGAGCTCCCGTTCTCCAAACACCTTCTAAAAATAACTCAATTGTTCTTTTTACTCTATTCCAAAGTCCTATTTCGTTAGGTTCGAATACAACCCAGTTTGTATTTGCTTTAATAGATTCTTCAAGATAAATGAAAAGACGTCTAACGTTTATATATTTCCACAGTGGCTTAGAAGAAGCAGTTCTTGCACCCCACACTCTAATTCCTGCTCCAGGAAATTTCCTTATTAAGTTTACACCTTTAGGATTTAGGAGGTCTTGCTCTGTAACATTATAATTTACAAAGAGACCTGTGCAATTGGCAACAACTTCATTCGCAGGTGCCTTATGAACACCTCTTTGATTATCACTTCTTGCATAAATACCCATCATTGAGCCGGAGGGAGGAATAAATGTGTCTTTCTTATCAAGAGGATCAAATACCTGTAACCACGGATGATACATAGCGCAATAGTCGCTATCTACTATATCTCTGTGTTTTACAATATCTGTCACTGTTTTAGACGCCATTGGCATATCCAAAACCGCAAACCTGCTTGCTAATTTCTCACAATGTGCGACAAGTGAAAGTTGTACATTCGGACTTACCACACCGGGGACAGCCATAATATTAACTTCAGTATTATCAAGAAAAGCTTGTATACCGCTTCTTGAACCAGGTCCTTCATCTTTTCCGATAAAATCGTCATCGGTAATTGTAGCTGCGGTACCTATTGTTCCTCCGGAAAGTGAAACTTTAATTTCGTCACCTTTTCCACCAAATACCTGTCTTATAACATCCATAGGATCCACTGCGCTTTCACACGGTTTTGCAGTAAGATTTACTATTTCAGATTTTGACATAGCTTTTTCTATAAATGAAGGTGAAGAAACATTAAAAGTAACTCCATTATACTTTTCTACTTCCCCGTTAAATTCTACAACGGCATCCATTTCACATGTGTTGAGAATCACTTTTGGTAACAGTCCATCATCTACAACATTACCATCAAATTTTTTATCAAAGGTAACTAAATTTCCAGTCACGTTTTTAACCATTCTAAATTGCTCTTTGCTTGTACCAACAACAGAAACTACATCACCAACATTGAAGCCTACAGCACTTTTCAAACGATATTTTGCGTCGCCTAAATCTTCAAGTATCTGGCTCTTACTACCATCCGAATGAGAAAAAGTTACAATTACTGAATTTCCCCAAGTTCCGGCATCTTTAGCCTCAATGTCTACAATACCTTCTTTTCCCTTAAGGTAATGAGCTTTCGCTACTGTAGCGTCTTTAGGCGCAACACGCATAACAAATGCTCTTGAACCCCCATTAATAAAGAAATGGTTGACTGCATGAGCTAAAAATCTGTAATCACCAAAATCGCTTTCATGTAAATAGCCACCAAATTTTCGCGCAAAATCCGCAGGACCTGTTATTAAAACAGGTGCACCTAACGAAGGACCTTTTTCTGCAACACCAACAAAACCTGCTGTACTTGTACCCACACCTTGCATAGGAGTAGGACCACTATCAAATTCCTCAACATAGACTCCCGGAGATAAATACTCTGCCATAATCATCTCGGTTCCCTACTAATAATTAGCAAGAACCTTTCAACTCCTTTCTGCGACAAAAAATATAAACTTGTTTCCATTTTACGAAATACACGCAAACAAAACTCCATGTACTCCATAAAATGAGTATGGGGATGACCCCTTTTTATTTAACATATAAAATAGGGAAATGAGCCCTAATTTATTGTTAACCAACTTTAGTTAAATTTTAAATAAAAGCTTTCATTATTCTCTCAAGCTCTTCTCTTGTTAATAAATCTAAATTCAAACCAGAAAATTCATCTGGTATCTTCCCTTTATTCTTCTCTTCTTCTTTTAATATTCTTTTCAACAATTCCCTAAGTTCTAAAACACTCAAATCGTGTATATCAGGGTTTGATGAAAACTCGATAATTCTCTTTCTTCTGCTGACTGCGTCGTCAGCATCAACGTATTTTCTTAAAGTTCCTTTTTTCAATTTATTAATGAAATTATCGATTTCCTTTAAAAAGTCCAGGTTATCTTCCTTCTTTTCTTCTTTTATATCTTTAATTTTTTCTATTTCTTTATCAATCTGTACTTTATGATATCCTTTCTCATTCCTTATATTTTTAAGGTACTCTATTTTTTCTTCTTCTTTTTTATCTTGATAAAGAAGTTTCTCTTCGGTATCTTTTATACCATCATGGTCGTCTTCAAGTTTTTCAATGTCGTCTTCATCTCTGGGGTCGAATTTAAAACTTATATTACTTGCAATAAACCTTTTACCCTTTCCATAAGTTGGTCCTCCAAAATAGGTATCAGCATCATTGATATCTTTTTCCGGAACATCCCTTATATCTTTAATGGCATCAGGTATCAGCGAAAATGCTATAGGTGTATTTTTATCGTATTTTTTATAACCTACGGCTACAGTCCCAAATCTAGTGTCAAAAAATCCCATACTGTTCGGCCAATCGTGATTATATTCCGTATGCGAAGGTATAACAGAAGAAATCTTTATATCCTTTTTTAAAAAAATATGCTTCTTAGCAGAATCGATATCTTTTGCATTACATTCATCATCTTCGTTCCACCAATTAGACTTATTAATTCCGGATGGAAATGTAGAAACGTAATAATCAACAGTATTTTCTTTTTTTTGATGATTCTTTGATGGAGATGCCTTGTTTTTTTTATTTTTATATTTTTCCATCACAATCATCCTCCTACCCAACTGTCCTTAATTCCCTTATGATTCTAAATATTCTCATCCCCTCTCCGGACTTAAAATTCACTCAATTATAATAAAACTTTAAAAAATTTTATTAACTAAACTGCAGTGAACGATAATATCACTATAAAATAATTTTATATTACATTTTTTTATTGTAATTAAATTACATACCCATATTATAGCAGGTTTTTCTATACTTAGCTATTAATTTTTGACTAATTAATTGTTTGATTATTGTTATTTTATGTTGTTTTATTAATAAAATTGAATTATTTTGGAAATAACCTAAAACTTTTTAATATGTAGAACCATTATTTACAGGCAATCCAAAGCTTACTGATAACGCATGGTTTACTCTATTCATTGCTTGTTCTCCTGCATTTCCACGTTTTTCTTTTAATCGTTTTTTATCTAAAGTTCTTATTTGTTCAAGAAGAACTACCGAATTTTTAGCAAGACCGCTCCCTGAAGAAGTCAAATTTATATGTGTAGGTAATGTATTTTTTGTTTCTTGACTTGTTATTGCAGCTGCTATCACTGTAGGGCTATATTTATTTCCAATATCATTTTGCACTATTAGTACCGGTCTTATTCCTCCCTGTTCCGAACCTACTACAGGACTTAAATCAGCATAAAAAATATCTCCACGTTTAATTTCCATACAAAACTCACTCTCCATTAGTATTTTATAAAAGTAGTTTTGACCGATTTAATGATTTTTAATCAGAAACAATATAAAAATATAAACCGGCATGACCGGTGATTTTTTCAAATATAATTAAAAGTTCATAGTAGCAATACATAAAAATTTAATTTATAAATCCATATCTAGAAAAATTATCTCTTTATTCCCTTAAATGGTTTATTATTAGTCTTTAAAATAAATTCCTATATTTTTCATAACAAAAATGTGTCCAATAAAATTATTGAACACAAGTTTTAAAAAATTTAACTATTCTTTATTTTAATCTACCGCTTCATTTTGTTCCGTTAACATAAGAGACATATCAATTATTATCTCTGGATACAATTTCACTTTAATATTATATGTACCATAAGACTTCACGCCTTCTTTTGGCAATTGTATTTTCTTTTTATCAACTGAAACTCCATAAATTTGCAATATTTTATCGGAAACATTTTGAGAAGTTACAGAACCAAATAATTTACCATTTTTGCCGGATTCCAATGTTATAGTTACCGTTTTGTTCTTCAAAGTATTAGCAATTTGAATTGCATTTTGTTTTTCCATATCTTCTCTATGCTCTTCAGCTTGTTTTTTTGAATTAAGTTCAGTTAGAGCCTGTTGGGTTGCTTCTACTGCAATTTTTTTAGGTATTAAAAAATTTTTCGCATATCCATCAGACACGTTAACAACACTTCCTTTTTTTCCGCTTCCCTTTACATCGCTCATCAAAATGACTTTCATTATTTCATTCTCCATTCTTTTCTATATTATTGGATTTTATAATCTCAACCAACTTTTGTTCAACCTGCTCAATGTTCATGCCTTCAACCTGGGCAGCGGCCATGTTCTGATGCCCCCCACCTCCCAGTGATTCCATAACAGTTTGTACGTTTATATTTCCGAGTGAGCGAGCGGAAATATTTATCTTTTCGCCATCGGTAAATAAAACAAAAGAAGCTTTTATGTTTTTAACATTAAGCAGTTCATCAGCTGCTTGAGCGCAACACATACGTGAATTTTTATTAATTTCTTTGAGATGTGCAACAGCACAATTTTCAACTATTCGTGTACTTTCTATTATTTTGCATTTAAGTCGGTAATTTTCAATTGGGCCTGCAAACATTTGCTTAACTTCAGACATGTCAGCGCCTTTTTTTCTAAGGTAAGCAGCTGCTTCAAATGTTCTTACTCCTGCCTTGATAGTAAAATTTTTTGTATCCAGGGCAATTCCTGCCAATAGACATTCAGACTCAACTTTATTTAGGTACTTATCTCCTATGTATTCAATAAGTTCCGTAACCATCTCACATGTAGATGAAGCTGACGGTTCGTGGTAGAATATCACAGCATTTTCTATTTTATTTACAGTCAACCTATGATGATCAATAACGGCTATATTCTTAAAAGAAAAATATAAATCCGAATTTTCAATAAAATTTAAAGAATGAGTATCAACTATTATGAGCAACGATTTATCTGTCATCATGGCTTGAGCTTGATATGGAGAAATAAATATTTTTTCAGAATTTAAACTCTCAATATGCTCAATTGCCGAAAAAGCCATTGATTCTTTTTTGTTTATAACAATAAAAGAATTTTTATTTTTCTCTTTTTTACATATACTCCAAAGACCGGCGCACGCCCCGACACTATCGAAGTCTGAATATTTATGTCCCATTATAAAGACTATATCGCTAGAACTTATTCTTTCGGAAAGCATTGAAGCAACTACACGTGTACGAACTTTACTTCGTTTCTCAAGTCCCCGAGACGTTCCTCCGAAAAATTCATAAGAGTTTTTACCTTTGACTGCAACTTGATCCCCGCCTCTTCCAAGAGACATATCCAAAGCATGCGCAGCTTCGTTTTTAGCTTCACATAAGTTTTCTCCTCCTCGGCTTATTCCTATGGAAACTGTGGCATATCTGTGTTCATCTATCTTAGCGGTATGAATTTTGTCAATTATTTTAAACTTTTCTGAAATAAATTTTTTAAGATACTTTTCTTGAAAGACTATAAAATATTTTCCATTGCTTAACTTTTTAAATATCCCCTCATATTTAACAATCCAATTGCGAAGAATACTCTCCACCGAAACTAATATCTGAGAATTTTCTTCATCTGTAGCATATCTATACAATTCATCTCTATTATCAAATACAACAAATCCCACGCACGGGCGATTATCATTGTATCGTTTTTTTAAAGTTCTAAACTCCGTATCATCGGTAAAATACAAAACTATAAAATCTTTACTCTTTTTAGTAAAAATTCTAAAGTTTCTTCCGTTGAAAAAAATATATCCTTCATTTTTATTAATCACTTCTGAAAACGCCTTACCGTAGCGTTCAATAAATTCTGTATAATTTATCTTACTTATAAAAATTTCACGAAAACACTCATTATAAAAAACTACATTTTTTGGATTTTTAGCACTCAAAACCACAATTGGAGACGGAACATAATTTATAAGATTCTGACTTCCTTCATCGATTACACTCTTTATATCATCAGATATTTTAAGTCTATAATTTTCATAATTTCTTAGGGCAAGATATCCTATAATAACCAAAATTGTGGTAATAGATAAATTAATAAGTGACAAAATACGATTAAAAGGAAAAATGGCCAAATTCATAAGAAAAATTATAATTCCCACTAAAAATAAAATAACACGAAATGAAACTTTATCTTTTATCAAAAATATTCACTCCCCAAAAAAGCCGGAATAAAAACTAACGTAATTATAACTTAAAATAATTATACTTACAAATTTAATTTTCCTTCAACTTTTTATCAAATTTATCTATTTGAGTGTATAAAAATTATAATTAAACTTCCATTATTATAGGAAGAATTACAGGGTTTCTTCTCGTACGATTATGGAACAACCTATAAAGTTCATCTCTGACCTTAGTTTTCATAATAGACCAATCTCGCATTTTACTGTCTGCACATTCTTCCAAAACTTTCAGAGAAAGCTTCCTTGCCTCTTCAATCAAGTGTTCCGATTCTCTAACATAAACAAAACCGCGCGAAACTATATCCGGACCGGCAATAACATGCTTATCGGATGAATCCAATGTAGCGACTAGAACTATAAGTCCGTCTTCTCCTAAATGTTTTCTGTCACGAAGTACAATACTTCCTACATCTCCTACACCTATTCCGTCAACCAAAACAAGTTCAAGAGGTATTTGGCCTATTTTTTTCATGCTGTTCTTATTGATTTCCAGCACATCGCCGGTATCACCTACAAAAACATTTGATTCCGGCATACCCATGGACGTGGCAATCAAAGCGTGTTTTACTAAATGGCGACGTTCTCCGTGTACAGGCACAAAATACTGCGGTTTAATTATTCCCTGCATAATTTTAAGCTCTTCTTGACAAGCATGACCTGAAACGTGTGTTTCATACATCGATTCATATACTACTTCACATCCAAGCTTCATCAATTCATTTACCACAGTTCCAACAGTTTTTTCATTACCGGGAATAGGTGTCGCAGAAATTATTATAAAATCTTCAGGTCCAACATCAACTTTTTTATGCTCGGAAAAAGCCATTCTATGCAAAGCAGACATGGGTTCTCCTTGACTGCCGGTGGTAACTAAAACCACTTCATTTTTGGCATATTTTGTTATTAAGTCAATATCTATTATCGTGCCTTCGGGAACATCCAAATAATTCATTTGCTGTGCAATAGTCACATAATTCAACATGCTTCTTCCGGAAAATGCAACTTTTTTGCCGTAGTTTGCAGCACAATTTATTATCTGTTGAATACGTCCTATATTCGAAGCAAAAGTAGCTATTATGATTCTTTTGTCTTTAGCTTTTATAAACAATCTCTCAAATGATTGATCTATCTTTTTTTCAGTCGAAGTATATCCTGGTCTTTCTGCGTTAGTAGAATCAGCCATTAACGCCAAAACTCCTTCTTTACCAAGCTCAGCAAACCTTGCTAAGTCTATCATTTCGCCACGCGAAGGAGTACAATCTATCTTAAAATCTCCGGTATGAACAATCGTTCCGGCAGGAGAATGTATTGCAAGAGCTGCAGCGTCGGGAATTGAATGATTTACATTAATAAACTCTATATCCATACAGCCAAGTTTAACATGATCACCATATGTCACGGTGTTTAATTTTGCACTTCCAAATAGATGGTTTTCTTTAAGTTTTCCTGTTATCAGTCCTATAGTAAGCGGAGTAGCATAAATAGGAACATTTATTTTGTTCAAAAGGTATGGTATAGCTCCAATATGGTCCTCGTGACCATGAGTTATAACCAAACCTCTTATCTTTTCTCTATTAGATTCAAGGTACGAAAAATCAGGTATAACCAAGTCAACCCCTAACATTTCTCCATCAGGAAAAGACATACCGCAATCAACTATTACGATATCATTGTTACATTCAAAAGCTGTTATATTTTTTCCTATTTGATTCAATCCACCGAGAAATACGATTTTCATACTCTTAACGCTTTTGGAATTTCCAAAATTTCTACTATTTCTTGTTGATTTGGAGTACGGTGATTTTCTTTTTTCAAAAATTTTTTCGGATTTTAAATTATTCTGTAAACTCGTACCGGAATTTGTGTTATAATTTCTGGCGATGGGTCTTTTGCTTTTAGTATTTTGACTTGTTCTTTTTACAACTGTTTTTACTTCTTTTTTCGGATTTTCATTATTTAAATTCTCATTCAATTAAATTACCTCCTAGATTTTAAATATAACAAACAAAATATGTTCAGAAAGTTCTGAACTTTAACATAAAAATATTTCAATTTATCCGAATAATAATTAAAAATAATCCCGCACATTAAATATTGGTTCAATTATAGCTTATTTTTTTTCCAATGTCAATGAAAATTCCAAATTTAACCATATATAAGGAGTACTGAACAATGAAAACCATTGAGATATACACAGATGGAGCATGTAGCGGAAATCCCGGTCCCGGAGGGTGGGGAGCTGTTTTAAAATATAATAATTTCCAAAAACAAATTTCCGGAGCTGAGTTAAACACTACCAATAATCGCATGGAAATTACAGCCTTAATAAAAGCTTTGGAAATGCTAAAGGAACCATGCAAAATAAAAGTGTACACCGATTCACGTTATGTATGTGACTCAATGACAAAAGGTTGGGCTGTATCATGGAAAAACAGAGGTTGGAAAAAAAGTGATGGAAAGCCTGCGCTAAACTCAGATTTATGGGAACAATTAATTAATTTTTCTCATATTCATTCCCTTGAATTTACATGGATTAAAGGACATGCAGGTCATCCTGAAAACGAATTATGCGACAAACTCGCAACAACCGCTATCAAAAAATTGTTAAATGGAAAGACAAAATAAATACAAAACAGATAAGTAAACTTTTGCACACAACTGATGATGAATTAAAGAAAATACTTCAATAAACCTTATTGACCGCCTGCTTTTTTAGTAGACGGTTTTTGATGATCATAAATTATGAGTGGTCAAGAATCCACCTTACCACTCAAGTTTGTTATTGATTTTTTGACAGTTCGTGTGTAAAAGTCGGAACTATTTCTAAAATCTTTTTTTCTATTTTTTCATTATTTTCGCTATCACAAAGTATTCGCAATTCTTTTAACTCATTTCTCAAATGCTGTGCATTAACTTCTATAGGATGACCTATATAAATTTTCTTATTTTCAGTTTTTTGAATTCCCTCTTCATCCATTAAAAGCTCTTCATAAAGCTTTTCGCCTGGTCTTAAACCTGTATATTCTATTTTTATATCCTCTCCCGGAATAAAGCCGGAAAGGCGTATGAGATTTTCTGCTAAATCTTTTATTTTAACAGGTGCACCCATATCTAATACAAATATTTCTCCACCTTTGGCAAACCCGCCTGCGGTAAGAACTAAAGAAACAGCTTCGGGAATAGTCATAAAATATCTTATTATATCCGGATGCGTAACAGTAACGGGACCCATCTTTTTTATCTGTTCTTCAAAAAGAGGTATAACAGAACCATTGGAACCCAGAACATTTCCAAATCTGACAGCGACAAACTCTGTTTTGCTTTCTCGACTTTTCATTTGAACAAGCATTTCACATATCCGTTTTGTTGCACCCATAATATTTGTCGGATTAACTGCTTTATCTGTCGATATTTGAACAAATTTCTTAACTTTATATTTATCAGAAAGCTCCAAAACATTAAGTGTTCCGAAAACATTGTTTTTTACCGCTTCTTCTATATTTTTTTCCATTAAAGGGACATGCTTATGCGCAGCGGCATGAAATACAACATCTATTTTTTCCTTTTTAAATATGTCCTCGAGTTCCTTTTTGTCACATATTGTGGCTATTTCTACAGACAAATTTAAATTATCGGCATATTTCATTTTGAGCTCTTGCTGTATTTCATATGCGTTATTTTCATAAATATCCAATATGATAAGCTTTTTGGGATTTAGTCTTGCTATTTGACGGCAAAGCTCAGAACCTATAGATCCTCCGCCTCCTGTAACTAAAACAGTTTTTCCTATTAGGTAATCGCCATATTGATTTTCGTCAAAAATTATAGGTTCACGTCCAAGCAAATCTTCAACTCGTATTTTACGTATAGCTGCAGATATGGAGTTTCCGGAAGTAATTGTATCATAAATATTAGGTATTATGCGCATATCCAAATTGGTTTTTGCGCAAATATCCATTATACGTCTTCTCTCAGAAACAGATATTGAATTAATAGAAAATAATATTACTTCGATTTTAAATTTTTCACAAATCTCAGGTATTTGTTCTGTATTTCCTTCTATTTTTACTCCCATAAGTTTACGACCGATTTTTTCTCCGTCATCATCCACTATGGCAACAGGCAAATATTCACCCGAAGAATGTCTGAAAATTTCCTTTAAAACAAGAGCCGTAGAGTCGCCTCCACCTACTATCAGCATTCTTTTTTTACCTATTATATCTTCGTTAGAAACGTTATCAA
>CAMEMA010000011.1 GCA_945926705.1 uncultured Clostridia bacterium | reverse complement strand
AATGGGACGGTTCGGAAGCCGAAATAGTTGTTGATGATGAATCAGAAGAGTATGAAGATGAAAATACCGGAATTAAAATAAAATACAGTCTGAAACCGGAAGAAATACGAGAATTTGTTCAGAACAGTGATGGATATGAAAAAAATAAAAAAACTCAGAAAAAACATACCGTAATTCAAAGCATAGTTTTTATTTTAATGATACTTTTAGGATTTATTTCCGGAAATGTTTATTATACGCTTTTATCATTGTTTCCTTTGCTTTCTCTATTGTTGATATGGATTGTTCCATATTTGGGAATACGTAAACTTATAATGAATGTTTTAAAAAATCAAGAGTTTTGGGTGGAAGTATTTCCGGATAAGATAGACGTCATTTCGAGAGGCGAAAAAAAAGAAATTATGCTTGACGGTTCGTGTGAAAGTGAAGAGCTTGAAAATATGATAGAAATATTTTCTTGTGGAGAATTGGCGCTTATTATCCCTATGCGTGCGGTAGAACCGGAGTTTAAAGCTGACCTTCAGGCAATGATTTTTGCAGGAACAAGATTAAGATACAAAGATTAAAATTTTAAATGAGTTTTATTTATAAGATTGCATGTTAAAAGTAGTCTAATATATTAATTAGAGGGGTATTGAATGGATAACCAAGACGGAATAAACATGTTGGAAAAAAATTTAACGGAAAATTCAGACCATAAAGTTATAGAAGTTGATATAGAAAAAGAAATGAAAAAATCATTTCTGGCTTATTCTATGTCGGTAATAGTAGCCAGAGCTTTACCGGATGTAAGAGATGGACTTAAACCAGTTCATAGAAGAATTCTTTATACAATGTTTGAAGATAATCTCGGACCGGATAAAGCTTACAGGAAATGCGCAAATACTGTAGGTTCAGTGCTTGGAAGATACCATCCTCACGGTGATAGTTCTGTTTACGATGCGCTGGTAAGACTTGCTCAGGATTTCTCTATGAGATATATGCTAGTTGACGGTCATGGAAATTTTGGTTCTATTGACGGCGATCCTCCGGCAGCTTACAGATATACTGAATCTCGGATGAGTAAAATTTCCACCAAAATGCTAACTGATATTGATAAAGAAACTGTTGATTTCATTCCCAATTACGATGATAGACTGCAAGAACCAACCGTTTTACCTTGCAGATTTCCAAACCTTCTTGTTAATGGTTCTACAGGTATAGCGGTAGGCATGGCGACAAATATTCCCCCACACAACATGAATGAAGTAATAAATGCCATGACATATCTGATTGATAATCCTGATGCAGAACTTTCTGAGCTTATGGAATACGTTAAAGGACCGGATTTTCCAACAGGAGGAATAATTATGGGTCGTTCGGGAATCAGAGCGGCCTATGCAACCGGAAGAGGAAAGATAACTGTAAGAGCCAAAGCTGAAATTGTAGAAGATAAGAATTCAAGGTTTAAAATCGTTATTACTGAACTGCCGTATCAAGTTAACAAAGCGCGTTTAATTGAAAGCATAGCAGAAATGGTTAAGGATAAGAGAATCGACGGTATTTCCAGAATAGAAGACCATTCCGACAGAAACGGAATGCACATTGAAGTAGATGTAAAAAAGGATGCTTCTGCTCAGATAGTTCTCAATAAGCTTTACACTTATACTCAGCTTCAGACTACTTTCGGCGTGATAATGCTTGCAATAGTAAACGGAGAACCGAAAATACTCACTTTAAAACAAGTTTTGGAAGAGTATATAAAATTTCAGTTGGAAGTAATTACGAGAAGAACGATTTTTGACCTTAAGAAAGCCAAAGAACGTGCTCATATTTTGGAAGGACTCAAAACAGCGCTCGATTTTATAGATGAAGTAGTATCAATATTGCGTTCCTCAAAGTCGATATCAGAAGGTAGACAAAGACTTACCGAACGTTTCGAGCTTGATGAAATTCAAACACAGGCTATAGTTCAGATGCCTCTGGGAAGACTTACCGGTTTGGAAAGAACCAAAATAGAAGAAGAACTTAAGGTTTTAGCTGAGAAAATAGCGGATTTCAATGATATTTTGGATAACAATTGTCGTAAACGTGAGATATTGAAGGCGGAAGTTTCTGAGATTAAAAATAAGTTTGGCGACGAAAGAAGAACTGTTATTGAAAATGTCAGTGGTGAAGTCGATATTGAAGATTTGATACCTAAAGAAGAATGTGTTTTGACTATGACAAGATATGGGTATATTAAACGTCAAAGTTTAGACAGCTATAAGACTCAACGTCGTGGAGGAAAAGGAATTTCCGGACTCACACGCCGTGATGAGGATGTAGTGAATGAATTGTTCGTAATAAACAGTCATGATTATGTTTTGTTTTTCACCAACTTTGGAAAAGTATATAAGCTTAAATGCTATGAAATTCATGAAGGTTCTAGAGCTTCAAAAGGTATGAATATAGCAAATTTGCTTCCTATTGCAGCAGATGAAAGAATTACATCTATGATTAAAGTAACTGAATTTGAGAACAATAAATACTTAATTATGGTTACAAAACATGGAGTTATAAAAAGAACAGATCTTAAAGCGTTTGATACGGCAAGAAAAGGCGGGTTAATTGCTCTTGACCTTGATGAGGGAGATGAACTCGCTTGGGTGCGCATGACCGGAGGTTCTGAAGATATAATAGTTGCGACTAAAAAAGGTAAATCGATAAGGTTTAGCGAAATGGATGTTCGAGCAGTTGGACGTAGCGCAAGAGGAGTAAGAGCTTTAAAACTTAATGATGATGATGAAGTTGTGGGAATGGTATTGGTTGATGCAGAAAAATTGATTTTAACAGTTTCTGAGTCTGGATACGGACGACTTTCTGATGAATCTGAATACAGAATTCAGTCAAGAGGAGGACAGGGAGTTATCAATTATCATACCGAAAAATATGGGGATGTTGCCGCTCTCAACAGCGTAAGTCTTAATCAAGACATAATTTTAATTTCCGATAATGGCATAATAATAAGAATTAAGGCAGACACGATAAGAAAATGTTCGAGGCTTTCAAAGGGAGTTAAAGTCATGAAAATGGCAAATGGAAGCAAAGTCGTGGCGGTAGCGTGTGTTCCGAGAGAAGATTCTGAAGTAAATTCCAACGATTCAGTAAATTTAAGCGAGAATGTTGATTCAAATAAAGAGAATCAAGAAAAAGAAAATTAAATTTTAATTTTTGTTTGTGGTTTTCAGTAAAAAATTTAACCGACACTTTATATAGTGTCGGTTTTTGCGCACTTACTCATTTTTTAACTGTTTATAATTTATATTTTTAATTTTGAATTATTCTTTTTTACCAGTGTTTTAATTGCCTGTTCAACGGCTGGATCTTCTTGGATGCCAATATCTTTAAAGTATTTTGACATATTATTGTAATCATCATAAGATTGGTTTATGTTTCTGTTGTCTGATTCTTCAATATTGCCACTGGTAATACGATTTGCTAATTGTTTAGTAGTTCCGAAATGCTTAGTCAAATTTTCTAAATTAGGCAATAATAGATAATGAGTAATTTTTTTATTATCTTCTAAACCATTTGTTTTCAGTTTTACACAAAAATTTTCTATTTCTTCATCAATCCATTCTTCTTCGGATAATCTCCAAAAGTAATCTATCATATTAATTACCTCCTGATTTAAAATTTTTTATTTGTATTCCATAATACAAATATCATTATATATATATTTTCCATATAGTCAATATATTTTTATAAAAATAATATAAAATTAATAGTTTTTTTAAACTCATGCCTTTTTGAAACGTACTAAAAAATGTTAATTTATTAAATAAATGATTTTGCTAATAAATATTTTTAAAATTAATTAACATCTATAAAGATTATAGGTGTAAACTTTTATGTGGACTAAATATTAATAGTTAATAAATAATTTAGTGGTGTTTGTTTTATATATTATGAATATTATATAAAATATGATTTCCAAGTGTGCGGGAGTAGGAATAAAAAAATTGTTACTGGTTTGCGACGTCGGAAATGAAATAAGTAAAAAAGTAATTATTTCGAACGGAGGTATTTTACAATCAATAGGAGATTCCGACACCGAAGGAACTTTGATAGAAACTTATAAAATAGATTTACCAATTTTTAGTTAGTAATCGACGTAAATTTCTTTATTTTTATCTTTTTGTATTTTTTATTTAATAAAATCTCATACATATTTTGACAATAATTATTATGGTTAAGTGGTAATTTATATATATAAATTACTTGAGGTGAAGAATCGCTGTTCGATTTTGAACAGTAATTGAATATGTACAGAGGAATTAAAAAATTTTTTAATAGCGTATTTGTAAAAAAAAATAAAGAATTTTTAAATATTTTAAGGGAAAAACTATTTTATAAGTTTATTAATGAGTATTGCTGTGATAAAGAAAAATATTTAAATGGATGGCAAATGTTTTTTAAAGCTTTTCGCTTTGCTTTGGCGTGCTTTATTTTAACTGCATTTCTGATAATCTTGGTATTAGGGGCTAATTTTTTTGAAAAAAACGAAGATTTACAGGACCTTAAATACTATGATAATATTATTTGGCCGGTAGTTATGCAAGATCCTCTTCCGTTTAGTGAGAACTCTCCGCCTGATTTTAATGTTATAATAAATGCATCTATCTGGAGTGCGGCAATGGAAAATAAATTTAACAAGGATAAACTTAATGAAGATGGGATGCTTGTACTTTCTGAAAAAGAGGTACAGAATGCCGCAAAAAAACTTTTCGGTGAAAACATCGCTTTCCCAAATTTCGAATGTTGCAACGGTTATTTTTATAAATATAACTCTTCTAAAAAAGAATTTACAGTTGCTGCTGTAAGCGGAGTTGGAGGTTATATTCCTCATACTGTGAAAGCTTTTCAAAGAAATAACGATATATTTTTGAATGTTGGATATATTTCTCCTAAAAATCAGTTTAATTCTGAAATGAATAAGGTCGATAAGTGTAAAATTGAAAAATTTGCTCTATATAAACTTAAAAAAAATACTTCCACAGGGGAATTTTATGTTTCTGAAGTTATATAATTTATATCAGTAAATATAGAAGTACCATTATTATGTAGAAATTTTTTTCATCATCCATAAGTAACACTATAAGTACTATTAACAAGCTTCTGTCATTGTCACTAAACAATAAACTCATCAAATTTGGCATCTTAGCAGATTTATTTTCCTTCTGATATGAATCTGAAGTTATTTTGGGTTGATTTGTTTTATCTTTTGAATCATTTTTAGTTTTATTTTTGATTGAAAATTTCCCGGATTCGCTTTTGGAACGCATATGCATTTCCCGCACTCTTTTAATTGCTTCAGCTTGCATTTTTTGCATTTCTTTGTCAATATCTTCGTTTTGAGCCATCTATCAAGAATTCACCTCAACTTTTGAAATGGACGCATTTATTGTCAGTATTATTTGTTTTTAAAATAAATCTTGATTTTTTAAAAGAGGAAGAATTTTAATTATTTGAAGTATTTGCGACGAACTGTCTATTTTTTTTTGTCTTTCTTTGGACAATAGAGGTTTTAATGCCTTTAAAAATCTTGTATACTTGTCTTCCTGGTTTAGTGAAGAAAGTATGGGACCTATTTTCAAAAGCATTTGAAACATTTCTGTCGGAAATTCAAAATTATCTTCAGTTTTGTTTTCGTTATTATCCCCCGCGGAATCTGATTCTTGTTTATTTTCTGATTTTTGGGGCTCAGACAAGCCGGAAAGCTGTTTTATCTGATTTACCATTTCAGGGTTTCCTAGAAGTTCAGTTATCTTTCCGGCCAAATCTTCCATAATTACTTATCTCTCAAAAATTTTTTTAAAAGCTGTTGCGCCTTGGGCGTTGAAAGAAGTTTAGATGTAGCTTCTTTATTAGATAATATGTTTGTTATTTTTTGTGCTTCTTTTGGCCCCAAATTTTTAAGAAGATCGTTGATTTTACCGCTCGAAGCAGCTGATTTAATTTTTTCGGAACTTGTTCCCAACTTTTCCGATGCCTTTTTAAGCATTGCGTCCAGAGATAGACTTTTGTCGGAATTCATAATTATCACCTCCGATATCTTGCCGGATATACTTTTACCGGCTGAATTATTTATATGAAATAAATTTATTTTATATGAGGTGTTTTAATTATTTTATATTAAATTAAAAATATGATAAAACTGTTGATTTTTTTGCAAAAATTATATATAATTGGTAAACATATATTTGAGATAACTATAATTTGATAAAGGTGGTGTAAAAACACAATTTTTTATAGTTTTAATTGTGTTTATGTTATGGATAGAAATAAATTTAAAGAAGTATTTTCAGATAAGGAATTTGTAAATAGACTTTTAAGTTTAGAAACAGGCGAACGTGTTATGAAAGCATTGGCTGAGAAAGGTATTGTTTTAAAGCCGGAAGAAATGGATGAGTTTGCCGGATTTTTAATTGCTGCTTTGGAGTGTAAATGCGCATATAAGGAAAAAGAAGTTGAAAATGCTTCAGGTGGAGTTAAAATGGATATGGATTGTCCCAATGATGCACAGTATGCAGCGGAACTTTTGGCAGGATATATTAAAAGTAATTCTGTAGATTTCTCTGAGCATAAGGGAAGTTGGATTTTAAAAAATTTTGTACCAGATGTTAAACAGTTTTAATTTGTTAATTACTTAATTATTTTATGAAATGGTGGTTAAATATGGTTATAGAAAAGATTTTAGATCGCAAGGGCGTGAGATTAAACAGCGAAGAAATGAAAGTGCTTTTAGATATAATTAATATTGATAATTTGAGTGATTCCGGTGCAGAAAAAGTTTGCATAGAAAATATTGATAAGAAAATTATTACTGCTCTTGAAATTTTAACTGATTTTGGATTAGGCTATTTTTTTCATGATAGTTATTGTGTCGGAAAGTGTAATCGAAATGTTGAAGTTGAATGTGATAAAACAGAATTGAATGAAACAGAGTAATATTTGATATAATTTTGGATTTCAATCTGAAATTTCTAATGCATTTAGATTAGATATTAATTTGTTAATGTATAACAGCATAAAAAATCACCTTGATAGATTTTATCAAGGCGCAGAAATTTGTCGTTTTTGTCAAAGATGTTGAAATTATTATCTTTAATGTTATAAACTGTTCTTCATTAAAATACAACACGATTAAATTTTATAAAAAATCAATGATATATAAGTATTTAAACTATTTTATATGAAAAACATATTATTGTATAAGGTGATACAGAATCGGAAATATACTTTCCGTCAACAGGAGTCATTCCCTTTGAATTATACTCATACCAATTGTATCCGTCGTTCAAAAAATAGTGTCCAAACCCTGATTCATCACAAGCACATATTGAATTTAGTTTAAATATTTTTTTTAATTCTTCACAATAAACAATGTCGTAGTTTTTTAGATAGCAACTGTGGCTGTTAGAGGTAAGTCCTATTATCATTCCGGTTGCTTCCGGTTTTACGTTGCCTTTCACTTTTTCGTTAAAATAGATTACTTTATTTTCAGTGGTTATATTAATAATTACTGAAGCTATTGAATTTGGAAATATACTCTTTAAAAGTTCCAAAAAAGAATCGAAGTTTGTTAAATTTGATTCTATGAGAATTTTTTCTATTTGATCTCTTTTTATGGGCTTTCTTTCGTTTAAAATTTGAAATAATTTTTTAAGCCCCATCATTTTAGGACTTGTAAATGGTTCCGGGTAAGCGTTAACGTAATCTCTGAAAGATTTTACTCCATAGTAAATTCCGGTTAAAGCTAATGCCTGGCTAAAAAATTGTTCAGTGATTTCTTCTGATGGCTTTTCTTCCACGATACTTGTGTCGACAGGATTCTCTGTAGGTTTGATTCCTTGAACGGTAACGATAGATGTGGTACTTAAAATTGCCAATGCTGACGCTAAGATTTTTTTAAATTTTTTCATTTTGTAATGATTCTCCTTGGATATTGATTTTTTCACTTTAATATAATTATATTTTTAAATTTACATTAAATCAATGAGTTAATAATATTTTAATAAAAATCTTAAAATTTAATTTTATATATTAAAATTACTAACTTAATTTATTTATTTTTTCATATTCACTGATTAAAATCATAACTTGTTGTTTTTCGATTCACTTGGAATAGCCTTTTTATTGATGAATAATTTGATTTTGTTATATATTTTTTATAAGAATTTGATAAATTGCTAAAAACCCGCCATTATCAGACGGGTTTAAAGACTAATCTTCAATTTGTCTTCCGATATATTCTGCCGAAATTTTTGTTAGTGTTGTTGCCAAGCTTTCGGAAGGAAGTGTTTTTGAGGATTTTAAAACTATTATGCTTCCGCATATATCTCCTCCGGCTATTATCGGAAATATAAGTGCTCCTTCATTATCCATTCCTTCTATCGGAAACATTATCTTGTTCTTTTCCGAATAACATGAGAAATGTCCTCTGGATTCCATTAAATCCTCTGTGGCTTTTGACACCCTTCTTTCGGAAAATTCTCGTTTTGGTATTCCCGCTACCGAAACTACATGATCTCTATCAGATATCAAAACGGGCAATTCAAGAGTTCTGGATAGTATTTCAGCATAAGCTGAAGAAATTTGTGATAGTTCTCCCATAACGGAATATTTTTTAAATATAACTGAAGAATCTGTATAAATCTCTAAAGGGTCGCCTTCTCTGATTCTGAGTGTTCTTCTTATTTCCTTAGGTATGACAATTCTTCCCAGTTCGTCTATTCTTCTTACTATTCCTGTTGCTTTCATTTACTATTCTCCTTTCTAATTTTAAATAAGTTTTATCAATCAATAAAAATACTGATTTTTGCCATTTAAGATATATTTCATTGATTATACTATTATTTTGATATTTTTTCGTTAAAATATTCCTTATTATAATCTTTATTTTACAAATAATGTTTTATATTTCCGCATCTTACTTTACAAAGCATTAATAAAACAAAAAATTCTTATGTAATACCCTTAAATGATTTATAGGGTAGTGCATCAATAATTACTGTTGATAATAAATATTGTTATGTATATAATGTTTGAGTACGCTTAAAATTTTCAGAAGGGTGATATTATGAAAAATATTTTAAAAGTAGATCAAGAAGTTTGTATAGGATGTAATATGTGCGTTGATATTTGTCCCAAACTTTTTAAACTTAACGATGAATACAAATCTGAGTGTATAGTAGACAACGTTGAAGAAGATTTAAAAGATGAAGCTATAGAAGCGCGTGATGCCTGTCCGGTAAGCGCTATTACATTAGAAGAGCAAAATTAACTGTCTAAATTAATAATTTTATGTTCCCGGTACAAATAAGTATCGGGGATTTTTATTAAAATTAAATATATTTAATCAAAAAATAACTAAAAAATAATTGACAAATATATTTAATTTATATTATATATATATATATATATACTTTGCTAAAGTATATAAAAATTTGTTAAAGGAGTGGTTATTTATGTCAAGAGTGGTAAACAAACTTAATGAAATTTTTCCTAAAGGCACAAAAGTAGATGTAAAACTTTGGAAATTAACAGAGCTTGAAGAATTTATTAAAAAACACCCAGTACAATGTAGAAATATTTATTGCTGTGTAAAATTGAATGATGATTGTACATTTATGCTACCTTCAATTGAGTGGTGGAAGGAAGAATTATTAAGGTATTCAGCGGGTGGTGGAATGCAAAGGGAAGCGCCGACAGAGATTATAAAAAAGATAATTTCAGAATTAAAACCAGATAATTCAAAAGATCCAAAAAAATGTAAAGGTTTAATTCCTTTAAATATGAAAAAAATACCAGCAGTTTGTAAAACTTTCAAACAATATAATAGTGAATTGAGAAAAGTATATGAGTCGAGCGTTATGAAAGATCCCTTTCAGAGTTGTACACTTATTGACCGAAAGTTTTATAAAAGTGATGCAAGTTATTATCGACTTGATGTTGATGATAAAGGCGGATTTAGAGTTGTTCCCCAAAAGCAGATGCAAAACTTTATAGATAAATTAAAGGAAAAGTATAATAGTGCTCACGATTATAACCCTGGAGACTGGGTAATTTGTAGTTATAATAATGATTGGAAAGAGATAGAACTACCATTTAACATCAAGATGGAAACATTAAAATATAAAGATCTTGATAAGTATTACCCTCTTCCGAAAAAGTAACTTAATAGAAGAGCAAAATCAGATGTCTAACTTAATAATTTTATGTTCCCGATACGAATAAGTATCGGGGATTTTTATTAAAATTAAATATATTTAATCAAAAAATAACTAAAAAATAATTGACAAATATATTTAATTTATATTATATATATATATACTTTGCTAAAGTATATAAAAATTTGTTAAAGGAGTGTATTTATAATGAAAAATGAGATTAAAGAATTTACGGACAATGATTTGAAGAGTACTTTCGAATCAGCAGAACATTTAAAAGAAGAAGGAATAGACAAATTAAAAATTCAAAAGAATTTGAAAGAAGCTGAAGAAATATGTAAAATAAAGGGATTTTTATCAGAATCCGATGCAGAACCATTTTACGAAACATTTTTAAACTTTGAAGATGTTATTCGTTCTGAAAAATGTGATGAATTTCACAAATTTTCAGAAGGCGTTGGGGTAAAATTGCGGATCGGTAATCGGAGTACCGTGTTTGGTAAATTAACTGGGAATGTATTTACAAGTAGAATAGTTAATGGAGAATTTAGGGGCGGTTGCGTTTGTTATATGAGAGATGTAAAATACATGGAAAACATTATAGAAAATTCAATTATCATATACAACAATTTGCAAGAAGAGATGAAAACAAGGGGATTATTAAAAAAATAATACTTACTTTCGGTATCCAATGTGGCTACCGGAAGTTTTATTAAAATTAAATATATTTAATCAAAAAATAACTAAAAACAATTGACAAATATATTTAATTTATATTATATATATATATATACTTTGCTAAAGTATATAAAAAATTTGTTAAAGGAGTGTGTTTATTATGGGTTGCAATATGGTTAACGAGGATGCGTTGAAAAAAGGGATAGTAGAACTGGAAGACAAAGAGGTTGAAGATTTGTTCATATCAGTGTACTATATAAAAAAAGGAATAGAAGGACTAAAAATCTATAAATATATAGATTCTTTAATTGATAAATATGGAAAAAAGGTAGACTTATCCAAAGAAGAAGATGAAGAAATTAAAAAAGAAGAGACATGTAAAAAATTTGAAGAGGTTATGTCTAATAGCGAATGTAATGCATGGAGAGATTTCTGTTCGAAATATAAGAACACGAATTTAAAATTTGCTAGTTATGGAGCAAAATTAAGTGAAATGAAAGAATATTTAAAATTTATAGGAGATACTATATACAATTATTTGGAAAAAGAGATGAAAACAAGGATAAGAAAGATAAAAGATATGAAGGAAGATAAAATAAAATCTATAGAAAAAATGAAAGATATGAAATGGGAAGCTGGAATGAAACTTCTAGAAAGCATAAAAGATATGAAAAGGGGAGATGAAATAAAATCTCTAAAAAGAAGGAAACCGATGAGAGAGATAGAAGATATGAAAGGGGAAGATGGAATAAAACCTCTAAAAAGAAGGAAATTGATAAAAGAGATGAAGTAAAAGGGATTTGTAGAATAAATAAGATTTACTTTCAGTAGCTGTATAGTTGCTGAGAGTTTTTTTAATTGTATTTTGCCGGCTTATTTTTCATATAATTAAAAAACTTATAAATTTCGGGAGATGAAAAATTTTGTTTGTCTTAAAAATAAAAAAAGAATATACCTACATCATCACAGCGGTATTCATGATAGGAATATTTATTTTACTTTTTTTTAATGGGAATCATATTGCTGTAGGTGCACATGAAAATAAGAATTTCATAAAGTATGCTGAATTTAATCCTACATATGAGGCAATGGAAAAAGCCATGCGTGAAGATATTAAATCTTATGGGGAAGAAATAAAGGTTGATTGGATTGAAATACTTGCGTGTCTTGGAGCAAAATACGGAGGAGATTTTAAAAAATATAAAGAAAAAGACATGGATGAAATAATAGATAAGCTAAAATCTAACATTTCTATTCAAGAAATTTCCAAAAACTTTAAAAATTACAATTATTACCATGAAGTCTATTCAGCTGTGTTAAAGGAGTTTTTGGGGAAATATAAAATTAAGAGAAAATCAAAAAAAGAAAATGAGGAAACATCATGGGAGGAAGTATATGGACTGAAAGCTTTTTCTCCGATAGCTAAAACTTTTCCTTTTTGCCACTATGATGACTTTGGAGCTTCAAGGTCCTACGGATATTCAAGACCGCATTTGGGGCATGATATGATGGCCGCAATAGGTACACCGGTAATTGCGGTGGAATCGGGTACTGTGGAAATTATGGGATGGAATCAGTATGGTGGATGGAGAGTTGGGATAAGGAGTTTCGATAAAAAAAGATACTATTATTATGCTCATTTAAGACAAAACAAGCCTTTTCATATGGATTTAAAAGAAGGAAGTGTTGTTAAAGCAGGAGATGTAATCGGATATGTGGGAAGAACCGGTTACAGCAAGAAAGAGAACGTAAATAATATAAAAGAAAACCATTTACATTGGGGAATGCAGTTAATTTTTGATGAGTCACAAAAAGAGTGTGATAACGAAATTTGGATTGACGTTTACGCTATTACGAAACTTTTGGAAAAAAATAAATCATCTGTTATCAGAAATAACGAAACAAAAGAATATTACCCCGAATTTGAATTCAGCGAACCTTCATTGGAAACTCAAAATTAATTTTATAGTATTTTTATAAAAATAATTGAATTAATATATATTAGCTTATTACAGTTTTTGACTCTTTATAGTGAAAGACTTAACTAAAAACTTAGACGCTATAAAGTCAAAGAAATTTGCCCTTGCAATATAAAAAAGCTTGTTAGTATTAATAGTTGACAGGTTATTGATGTTATGCTCATTGAAAAATAAAATATTAACTATCAATATTGTGGATAGTTAAAAGTTCACAATATTAATAAGTTGCGAAAGTACTCTTTATAGGGTGCTTTTTTATTGTGAATTATAGAGAATCAATAAAATTTAGTAAGATATTATAAAAATAAGTTTTAATTTATATGGTTTTATAAATTTAAATTATATTATAAAAATGCTATAATTATCATAATTAGAAAGTAATATGAAACAATAACATAGAAAAAAGAGGTAATTTTATGAACAATAAATTCAAATATGAAATTTGGAACTTGCCGAGCTATATTAACGAGCTTGAAGAAAAATCAGAAAGTTTGACAGAAAAAATTCTCGAAAAAGTTACGGGAGGAATTATGAACAGAAAGTTTGTAGCAAGCGCTCTTGCAAGCTTGTCTTTTTTTGTGGAAACAACAAATTTTACATTCCCCACAGTTAATGCGGCTACTACGACTTCTATTTCTAAAAGCGAAATTAAAAATCAAAATATCAATTTTGAAATTACAAAAGAGCAAGCTATCGAAGATATAAATTATGTTCTGAATATAATAAAAGACAAGCATGTTTCTGCGGTAGAAAAAGTTCCTGACGAAGTTACGAACCAAGCAAAAGCAGAAATTGAAAACTTGAAAGATAGAGTAAGCGTAATTGAAGAGTGGAGAATTATATCCAGAATTCTTGTAAAACTTAAAGATGCGCATACAAAAGTTTTATCCCCTAAATTTTTGAACAAAAGGTTGCCTTTTGACACCGAGTACAAAGACGGAAAATTTATTTGCACAAGTGGAGAATTCCGTGGATATACAGTTACAGCAATAAATGATATTTCTGTTCAGGAACTGTATAAAATTTTTAAAAATCATTTTTCTCATGAAATCGAGGAGTGGACAGAACATAGTTTTTTTGAGGCTCCTTCGGATTTTATCCCTGAGTGGAAACTCGCTCTTTGCGGAATTGATACTTCAAAACCTATAAAAGTAAGTTTTGAAGCAGGTACTGAAATTAAAGAACACTATTTTGATATATCAAAAATAAAAACGCCAAACGCAAGTTCAGAAAACTGGATATCTTATGAAATTGACGAAAAAAATAGTATTGGAATTTTTAAACTTAATCGATGTGTTATTAATGATGAATACAGTCGAACAATACTTCTTAAGTTTTTTAAGGAAATTTCAGATAAAAAAATAAAAAATATAGCTGTAGATTTACGAAAAAACCCGGGTGGATATACTCCATCAATTGCAATATTTGTTGTTATGCTAAAACATTTGTCCATGTTAAAATTTATGAATACTAAACTAAGAAATGGAGAGATATTGCTAAAAGATGATGGTAATGTGAGTATGGATGAAATAGAGAAGACTAGAGTTGAACTTTTAGGAGAAAACTATGATAAAAATATATTGTTTGACGGAAATGTGTTTTTGCTGACATCACATCAAACTTTTAGTGCAGCCATGTGTTTCGCGGAAATTTTCCAAGATAATCATCTGGGGACTGTTGTGGGTGAAGTGCCCGGTAATTCTTGTAAATTTTTTGGAGGTGTGGTTCCATCAAAATTTGAAACACCTAATTCAAAATTAATTTTCAAAACTACACGTCAAAGACATTATCGTATAGACAGTACTAAAGACCCCGACAGATTAGTCCCCGATGTACAAGTTTCGGCAAAAGATGCTCTTAATAAAGTTTATGAATTAATAAAATCTGAAAGTTAATTATAAAAATAAAAATGTCTATTCATTAAAACCAGAGTAGACATTTTCTTAATAATTTTTGTACGGATAATTATAAAGGGAATGAGGAAGCCCAAGAAAAATGCAGAAGCTAAATCAACTACAATAAGGCGATACAAGAAATTTAAATAAACTCTGTGATAAAGTATAATGTTAAAAATAGAATAGATTTTTACTGTATAATTTAAAAGAATTAGTTAATAAATTTGCCCAATCAATTTATCAATACAATATTAGAAATTTTTATATAGATAAATATATTTAAATAAATCTATATGCAAAGACTTTACAAAGAAATCAGATTCAAAATTATATACAAATATTATAAAAACAATTTTATAGAAAAAATGATGTAATGTGGTCTAAGAAACGAGCAAGCAAAACAAGTTGAGAAAATATGTTTAGACGAAATCGAAGAAGCTAAAGTGACTGGAGGAAGTGGCCGCGTGTGCTACTGACCCAATTGCGGAAGATGGATATCTGAAAGTCGTTGGGACGAGCATGCAGAAAATTGCAAAGGATAATTAAAAAATAATACAGAAAAACTCTAGTAGTTGCACTGATATGTGAAATTTTTATAAAAATCAGGATAACTACCATT
>CAMEMA010000010.1 GCA_945926705.1 uncultured Clostridia bacterium | reverse complement strand
GGAGATTTTGAGAAGCCGGCTCCATGGAACACGGCAGGAATTAAGGGCAGCCGCAGATTTATAGAGAGATATTGGGGTCTAAGAGAAATTCTTGATGATAATAAAGGTACAGTGAGTTCGAAATTGGAAACTGCCTTTCATAAAACAATTAAAAAAGTTCAAGAAGATATTGATAATCTTAAATTCAATACTGCCGTCGCAGCTCTTATGGAGCTTATCAACAGAATATATGACGAAGGATTTATAACATCGGAATATTTGAAAATTTTTACACTTATTTTAAGTCCTTTTGCTCCTCACGTTACAGAAGAAATGTGGTCGGAATGTGGTTTTGGAGAAAGTTTAGTATCGCTTTCTGAGTGGCCTCATTATGATGAGAATAAGTGCGTTGAAAATGAAATCCCCATAATTCTCCAAGTCAACGGAAAAATGAGAGGTAAAGTACTTGCTGCGCTTGACGTTTCTCAAGAGGAAATTTTGGAATCTGCAAAAAAGGAAGAAAGTTTTAGAAGAGCTATTGAAGGAAAAAATATTGTAAAAGTGATATATGTTCCGGGAAGAATATTAAATGTCGTAGCTAAATAATAAAACTTGCATTATTTTGTATAAATTTTATAAACTATTCAATATCGGAGGGATTTAATGGAAAACAGTAATACACAAAAAATGATAGATGAGTTGGTACTGAAAGCGAGGACCGCTTTAAATCAGTACATGGAAATGAGTCAGGTGGATATTGATAAAATTGTTGAAGCAATGACAATTGCTGCAGTCGAAAACCATGTTGCGTTTTCTGAAAAAGCAGTATCGGAAACCGGACGCGGAATAGTTGAAGATAAAATAATAAAAAATATGTTTGCTTCTGAATATATTTACAATTCGATAAAAAATCAGAAGACTGTCGGAATGATAGATAAAAATGATGAAGAAAGTTATATTAAAATTGCAGAACCTCTCGGTGTTATTGCGGGAGTAACTCCGGTTACCAATCCTACTTCAACAGTTGTTTTTAAATCGCTTATATGTGCAAAAACGAGAAATCCGATAATATTTGGCTTTCACCCCGGAGCTCAAAAATGTTGCACATTTACGGCGGAAATTTTAAGAAATGCAGCGATAAAAGCAGGTGCACCGGAAAACTGTATCCAATGGATAGAGTATCCGTCAATTCAAGCTACTTCTGCACTTATGAATCATTCTGGCATCGATGTCGTTCTTGCTACAGGTGGCGCAAACATGGTGAAGTCCGCTTATTCCACCGGGAAACCGGCTTTGGGAGTAGGCCCCGGAAACGTACCGTGTTATATTGAAAAGAGTGCAAATTTGGAAAGAGCATGTAATGATTTAATTCTTTCTAAAACTTTCGATAACGGAATGATTTGCGCTTCTGAGCAGTCTGTCGTTGTTGATGAAGACATAGCTTCCGAGTTTGAAAATATAATGATTAAAAACGGTTGCGTGTTTTTAAATGAAAAAGACACGGAAAAACTTACATCTTATATGATAAATCCGGAAAAAGGAATCTTAAATGGGGTTGTTGCGGGAAAGAGTGCGGATACGATAGCTAAATCTGCAGGAATAGATGTTCCGAAAAATACTAAAATTCTTATAGTGAAGCTTGGATGTGTAGGAAAAAATTGTCCATTATCTGTAGAAAAATTATCGCCGGTTCTGTCGTATTATAAAGTTAAAGATTCTTTTGAAGGTTTTGAAAGATGTAAGGAAGTTTTGAAATTTAACGGTGAAGGGCATACTGCGGTAATTCACTCACAAAATGAACAAATAATTGAAAAATTCGGAGAAATGATGGATGCCGGAAGAATAATAGTAAATTCTCCGTCTTCGCAAGGTGCAATCGGAGATATATATAACCTTGCAACTCCATCACTTACTCTAGGATGCGGTTCAAAAGGAAAAAATTCTACAACTGACAATATTTCCGTTAATAATCTTTTAAACATAAAAAGAGTATTCAAAAGAAGGGTTAATATGCAGTGGTTTAAAGTGCCGTCAAAAATATATTTTGAAAAAGGCTCTATTTCATATCTGAAAGATATGCCAAATATTAGCCGCGTGTTTATAGTTACCGATGAAACAATGTTAAAACTAGGAAACGTACAAAAAGTTATGTATCATTTAAATAAGAGAAATGATAGTTGTCAAATCGAAGTATTTTCGAGCGTCAGTCCGGACCCTGATGTCGAAACTGTCTGGAGAGGACTGGAAATGATGAAGCTATTTTCTCCTGATGCAATAATTGCTTTGGGGGGAGGGTCTCCGATAGATGCCGCGAAAGCCATGTGGATGTTTTATGAATATCCCAAACTTGATTTTGAGGGGTTAAAACTCAAATTTATGGATATAAGAAAACGAGCTTTCAAATATCCGAAATCTCATAAAATTCCTTTGATTGCAGTTCCAACCACTTCGGGAACAGGTTCAGAAGTAACATCATTTGCGGTAATTACAGATAAAAAAGAAAATATAAAATATCCTCTTGCTGATTATTTTCTTACTCCAAGCGTTGCCATAATTGACCCTGATTTTGTAGCTTCTCTTCCTAAATCTCCTACAGCTGATACCGGTATGGATGTCCTGACTCATGCTATTGAAGCGTATGTTTCCACGATGGCGAACGATTACACGGATGCTCTTGCGGAAAAAGCCATAAAATTGGTTTTTAAATATCTAAAAAAATCCTATGAAAATGGAAGCAATGACCCTGAAGCTCGTGAAAAAATGCACAATGCCTCATGTATTGCAGGAATGGCGTTTACAAATGCATTTTTGGGATTGAATCATTCCATGGCACATAAACTCGGCGGCGAATTTCATGTCCCTCATGGAAGAGCAAATGCAATTTTGTTGCCATATGTGATAAAGTACAACGCTTCACTTCCTTCAAAATTTGCTGCGTTTCCCAAGTATGAGAGTTATAGAGCGGATAAAAGGTATTCCGAAATTGCAGAAATGATAGGGACTTCGGGAATGGATACTGTTCAAAGCGTAGACAATTTGATACGGTCGATTAAAAAAATGAATGAATCACTTAATATACCACTTAGCCTTAAAGAATATGGCATTCCGGAAGAGGAATTTTTAAATAAAGTTGATATGCTTGCAAAGTGTGCTCATGAAGACCAGTGTACAGGTACGAACCCGAGATATCCTCTTATAAGCGAAATTAAAGAAATATATCTGAAATGTTATTATGGAAAATAATTTTCATATTTTGCCTCGGTGTTTTACCGGGGCTTATTGTTTTGTAATTATTAAAATATAGTTGATATTTAGCAAAGTAAACGCTATAATATAATAAAAAATTTTTATTTGCAATTTGCAGGAGAGTGTAGTTTTTTATGACTAAGTCAGAAATTTTAAAAAAAATATTAGCGATGGGTTTGGCATTAACAAGTTTTGTACCGGTAGCAGGAGCTGTTAAGAAAAAACATCAAACGACAGAACTTAAGATTCACAAACATAGAAATTGTTTTTTACAAAGATATTGCGTAAATACAAATACTAGAAAAGATAGCGATTCCAGCCAAAAGATTCTTCCCTCAAGAAGGCCTTTTAAGGACAGAGTTTTTGAAAATAAATTTCCTTCTTTAAAAAGACCTATTGAATATATGAGTATAAGAAGAGATAGTACTTCTGAATTTGAGCCTTCGTTAAAGAGAATTTGCTTAGATAAATCCATAGAAGTTGAGAAACCCGAAAAAATACTTTATGCGAATTTAGCTATTTGGAAAGGTGTTCCTGTATTTTGGGATAGATGTGGATTGATAAAAAAGAAGGTTTATGAACTTTATAAAGTGAAAGAGGTAAGAGATAAGGTTCTTGAATATGATGGCGAGAAAGATGAAATCATTGAGGCGTTGCGTTATTTATTTTTTATTCTAGAAGGCAAAATTACATACGATTTGTACCATATAGAGTTGGTATATAATGTGTTAGATCCTTATAAATCAACAAAGCATTGTCATACAAGCGAATTAAATTTATCTTTAAAAAGAATACTTGAAAAATGTGGAATAAAAAACTTTTATAAAAAGAGAGTGCACTTCTAATACTATTTTTAGTAATATTCACAAAATAATTGATTAATCATGATTAAAATTTATTAAAACTACAACGAATTTCCATGTACAGTTAAATATATATAATGAAATTAATTTTTAATATATTAAATATTCGGTAGATTATTGTTTTATAATAATTAATATAAAGTTGACATATAGCTACTTTTATATTACAATATAGTTAAAAGCAAATTATTGGAGGATAAATTATTATCATGATTAAGTCAGAAATTTTAAAAAAAATATTAGCGATGGGTTTGATTTTGACGAGCATGGTACCGGTAGTAGGAGCTTCTGTTAAAGGGCTAACGTCTGGACTTCTTAAAAGATCTCACAAAGATGAAGGTAACAGTTCCGTATACATACCACCTTTAAAAAGAAATCACGGAGTTCTTGGTGAACCCACTCATGGTCCTGAGGATAGAGATTTGATAAGAGAATCAGTTTATTCTCTTTATAATCATGAATGTGTAAGAAATACGGTGTTTACAGAAGGAGAGTTGGGAAGTGAAAGGATTAGGGCACTGAAATATTTATTTTTGATTATAGACGGCAAAGTGGCGTACAACTACAATGATGTAGAACGGGCATATAATGTATTAGATCCTGATCAACGTACAGAAGAAAACATAGATTTACTGTCACAGGATGTGTTGACAATGTGCATTAATAGATTAAAAAAAGGAATTAATTTTTAATATATTAAATATTTCGTAGATTATTGTTTTGTAATAATTAATATAAAGTTGACATATAGCTACTTTTATATTATAATATAGTTAAAAACAAATTATTGGAGGATAAATTATTATCATGATTAAGTCAGAAATTTTAAAAAAAATATTAGCGATGGGTTTGATTTTAACGAGCATGGTACCTGTAGTAGGAGCTTCTGGTAAAGGTCCAACGTCTGGATTTCTTAAAAGATCTCACAAAGATGAAGATAACAGTTTCTTATACGTACCACCTTTAAAAAGAAATCACGGAGTTCTTGGTGAATCCACTCATGGTCCTGAGGGTAGAGATTTGATAAGAGAATTAGTTCATTCTCTTTATAACGATGAATGTGTAAGAAATATGGTATTTACAGAAGAGAGTTTGGGAAGTGAAAGGATTAAGGCACTGAAATATTTATTTTTGATTATAGATGGTAAAGAGACGTACAACCATGAGGAGGTAGAACGGGCGTATAATGTATTAGATCCTAATCAACGTACAGAAGAAAACATAGATTTGCTGTCACAGGATGTGTTGGCAATGTGCATTAATAAATTTAAAAAAGGAATTAATTTTTAAATATATCGCTTACTCTTAAATAGTATGGAACTTCTGAGCAAGAATTTTTAAGCAAAGTGGATATATTTTTGCAGATTTGCTCATGAAAAATAATATACAGGTACTAGTCCAATGTACCCTATCATAAGCAAAATTAAATAAATATATCTGAAATGTTATTATGGAGAATAGTTTTCGTTTGATGAGAAATAAAATGATTTGAGGATAAGTTATTATATGATTAAGTTAGAAATTTTA
Organism: uncultured Clostridia bacterium; assembly: GCA_945926705.1. Classification (GTDB taxonomy): domain Bacteria; phylum Bacillota; class Clostridia; order Oscillospirales; family Acutalibacteraceae; genus UMGS1491. Next base: position 9,823 of record CAMEMA010000010.1, on the reverse strand, counting down.
AAAAAAATATTAGCGATGAGTTTGGCGTTAACAAGCTTTATACCGGTGGCAGGTGCTGTAAAGGATGAGCAATTTCTAAAACCATCTGAATATGAACCTCGCTCAAAAGTACATTGTATAGATTTAACTATAATTGATGATTATGGTAATTTATGTGACCTTTTTTTAGTGAGTTACTTACCTATAAACACTAATAATAATGTTTGTTATAAGAAGTTTGAAAATGGAAAGTGGTACAAATATGAAAAAGGTAATGTAAGTGAAGTAGATGAACGAGAAGTTTTATATGTGTCGAACCATAAGAATTTTATATTGATGTACAAACAAAGAGTAAATTAGTAGATTAAAGTCTCGGTGTTTCACCGAGACATTTTTGGTTTTAATTTTTACTTCAATTTGATTTTCTGAATTGCATGTAATTTTCAAGTATGATTGAAGCGCTTACTGTATCTATTATATTTTTTCTTTTTTTGCCCCGTACATTTGTCTGATTTAAGTACTCGTGTGCCGTTACGGTTGTTTTCCGTTCATCCCATAAATCTACAGGAATATTTATTTTTTTTCTAAGGATTTCGGCAAATTTTTGTGTTCGAAGAGCGCTTTCTCCTATTGTTCCGTCCAGGTTGTTAGGAAGCCCTATACCTACTGCTTCGGCTTTAAGTTCATATATTTTTTCAATAATTTTATTAATAAGTATATATTCATTCTTTTCGGTTAAAGTACCTACGGGGGAAGCTAATATTTCATCTTTATCACATACAGCCATTCCGGTTCGGACTTTTCCTAAATCTATCGATAATATTACCATATTTGAAATACCTTTCTTTAAAAAATAAAAAAATTTAAAAATAACTATTGACACGAGAGAAAAATAGTGGTAAAGTTTAGTTAGTTAGCACTCGATAACTTAGAGTGCTAATAAATTGAAAAACAGGAGTGAAAAAAACTGAAACTTCTTAGTCGTAAGCTTAGAATCTTGTCTGCGATAGTTGATAGGTACGTTTCTACGGGAGACCCTGTAGGTTCGAAAGCTGTATGCGAAGACCTAAATTTATCGCTTTCGTCAGCAACGATAAGAAGTGAAATGGCTGATTTGGTAAATTTCGGTTATTTGTTTCAGCCACATGTTTCTTCGGGAAGAGTGCCGTCTGATTTGGGATATAGACTCTATATTAACAAATTAATGAATAAAAAACCACTCTTGGGCGAAGATAAAAATCTTATAAATGGTGTTTTGAGTATGGCAGCAACCGACCCTGAAAGTTTGTTGGAGCAGGCTGCCAAAGTCTTATCGGAAGTAACTAATTTTACTGCTGTGGTTACTACTCCTCCGGCTGGGGAAACTCGTGTAAGAGATATACAGTTTGTCAAAGTCGGAAGACGCAGCGCAATGATAGTTTTGATGACTACTAGCGGAATGGTAAAAAATAAGCTTTTTCGATGTGACTATGATTTGACAGAAGACATACTCGGAATGCTCAGAGAAATTTTAAATGAAAAATTCAGAGGTGAGCTGTTAAAATCTATTACTCCCGAATGCGTTAATTTCCTTGTTGGGGGGAGCCGAGAAACGGCAATTATGCTTTTACCGGTGTTAGATGTTTTTATGCAGGCTGCAAAGGAGGCATGTGAAGTTGAGATAAAAGTTTGTGGACACAAAAACCTTCTTTCTATTTCAGATGTTACTACAGACTCGGTAATTGATATGTTTGACTTTCTTGAAAATAGAGATAAGGTTTTGAGACTTTTGAGTTCGGCTAGAAAAAACATAAATTTTATAGTTGGTCATGAAAATATTTACGAAGAACTTAAGTCTGCAAGTGTAGTTTTGACTCAATATTCCGTTGGAGAAAAATCGGGTATAGCGGCTGTTATAGGTCCTACTCGGATGGATTATGGAGTGGTTGCTTCTCAACTCGAGTATGTTTCCGATTTAATGGGAGTATTGCTTGGTAGGATACTTGAAAATTATTAAGCTAATTTATGAAAGGGGATTAATAAGTGGGTTTAAAGGAAAAACACGAAAAGAACCATAAAGAAAAGGAATGTGATTGCAAAAAATGCGGTGATTCTGAAAAAAAGGCTGACGAAAGCAACAAGGTACAACAAGAAGTTGAGTCTTTGAAAAAGGAGCTTGATGAAACAAAGCAATTATTATTGCGTACCGCTGCCGAGTATGATAATTTCAGAAAACGTTCAGAGCGTGAAAAGGAATCCATTTATGCCGATGCATCTTCATTAACTCTTTTAGGTATTTTACCGATTGCAGACGGTCTTGACGCTGCTCTTAGGTCTTCGGAATCTCAAGGAGAGGAATACAAAAAAGGAATATCTCTTTTAAAAAGTCAAATGGATTCAGCTTTTAAAAATCTTAAAGTAGAATCTTTCGGAGAAGTTGGAGATGATTTTGACCCAAATATTCACAATGCAATATCTCATAAAGACAGTGATGAAGAAAAACAAAGTTTTATTTCAACTGTGTACCAAAAAGGATACAAAATGGGTGACAGAATTATAAGACACGCAATGGTTGAAGTAACAAATTAATAATAAATAATAAAAATATAAATTAATAATTGGAGGAATTTATTATGGCAAAAATTATAGGTATAGACTTAGGTACGACAAACTCATGTGTATCGGTTATCGAAGGTGGAGAACCGGTAGTAATTCCCAATGCGGAAGGTGCAAGGACCACTCCTTCTGTGGTAGCTTTTTCAAAAACGGGGGAAAGAATGGTTGGTCAAGTTGCAAAACGTCAAGCAATAACGAATCCGGATAGGACTGTAAGTTCCATAAAAAGAGAAATGGGAACAGATTATAAAGTAACCGTTGATGGAAAATCTTATACCCCTCAAGAAATTTCAGCTATGATTCTTCAAAAGCTTAAAGCCGATGCCGAAAGTTATCTTGGAGATAAAGTAACAGAAGCTGTAATAACAGTACCGGCATACTTTACCGACGCTCAACGCCAGGCAACAAAAGATGCCGGAAAAATTGCCGGAATGGAAGTTAAACGTATAATCAATGAGCCTACAGCAGCAGCACTTTCTTATGGTATTGATAAAGAAAATGACCAGAAGGTGCTTGTATATGACGTAGGTGGAGGTACATTCGACGTTTCTATAATAGAGATGGGAGATGGCGTACAAGAAGTTTTGGCGACTGCAGGAAACAACCGTCTTGGCGGAGATGATTTCGATGCAAGAATAGTTGATTGGATGGTTTCTTCATTCAAATCCGAAAACGGAATAGATCTTAAATCTGACAAAATGGCAATGCAGCGTTTAAAGGAAGCAGCTGAAAAAGCAAAAATAGAGCTTTCGGGAATGACTTCAGCTTCCATTAACTTACCTTTTATAACAGCCGATGCTACAGGTCCGAAACATTTAGATCTTACTTTAACCAGAGCTAAATTTAACGAATTGACCGGAGATTTGGTAGAAAATACAATGGTACCGGTTCGTCAAGCTCTTAAAGATTCAGGACTTGATATTTCCAAGATAGATAAAGTTTTAATGGTCGGCGGTTCTTCAAGAATACCGGCAGTCCAAGAAGCGGTTAAGAGACTCATCGGAAAAGAGCCATTTAAAGGTATCAATCCGGATGAATGCGTTGCAATCGGAGCTGCACTCCAGGGCGGTGTTCTCGGAGGAGACGTAAAAGGACTTCTTCTTCTCGATGTAACACCTCTTTCGCTGGGAATAGAAACAATGGGCGGAGTTATGACTAAGATAATCGAAAGAAACACCACAATTCCGACCAAGAAAAGTCAAGTGTTTTCTACAGCTGCAGATGGTCAAAGTCAGGTAGAAGTCAATGTCCTTCAAGGTGAACGTGAGTTTGCAAGAGACAATAAACAGTTGGGTCTTTTCAGACTTGATGGAATTGCACCGGCTCCGAGAGGAATTCCTCAAATTGAAGTTACATTTGATATAGATGCCAACGGAATAGTAAATGTAAGTGCAAAGGACCGTGCTACTAATAAGGAACAACACATAACAATAAGTTCCGGAAGCAATATGTCCAAAGATGATATAGAAAAAGCGGTTAAAGACGCCGAACGCTATGCTGCCGAAGACAAAAAGCGCCGTGAAGAAGTGGATATCAAAAATGAAGCTGAAAATCTTTGCTATGCGGTTGAAAAATTAATTAAAGACGGTGAAGGAAAAATCGAAGCTTCAGATAAAGATAGCCTTACTCAGAAAGTTACTGCATTAAGAGAAACAATAAAATCGGGAAATGTAGAAAACATTAAGAAAGATATGGAAGAGCTTAAGAAAAATATGTACGACGTTTCCACAAAACTTTATCAGCAAGCATCTCCTCAAGGAGAAGCAGCCGGACAGCAGCAATCAACTGCAAATGATTCCGCTCAAAGTTCGGAAAATGTATACAATGCTGATTACAAAGACGTAAATCCGGAAAATAAATAATTTCTTGAACTGTGTTCCTCTGCCTCAAGGGGCAGGGGAATTAATTTGAATTAAGAGGTGAATCCATTGGCAGACAAACGAGATTACTACGAAGTACTAGGCATAAATAAAAGTGCATCGGACGATGAAATAAAAAAGGCTTATAGAAAACTTGCCAAAAAATATCACCCGGACTTGAATCAGGGAGATAAAAGTGCAGAGCAAAAATTTAAAGAAGTAAACGAAGCTTATGATGTCCTTTCTGATAAATCTAAAAAAGCTCGTTATGATCAATTCGGACATGCGGGAACAGACCCCGGATACGGAGGAGGCCACTCAGGAGGATATAGTTATTACGAGGGAAATCCTTTTGGTCAAGATATTGATTTTGGAGATATTTTTAGTAGCTTTTTCGGAGGATTCGGAGGAGGACGGAGTTATCGCTCTAAAGCAAATGCACCACGTCGCGGAAGTGATATAGAGGTAACACTTACTCTGTCTTTCCTTGAAGCTGCGAAAGGATGTACGAAAAAAATTTCATATTACCACATTGAAAATTGTTCTGATTGTTCGGGAAGTGGTGCTAAAAGAGGAACTTCTCCGAAAACGTGTGCTTCTTGTGGAGGTTCGGGACAGGTAGTTATCAATCAAAGGACTCCTTTTGGCGTAATGCAAACAACTCGTACCTGCGATGTGTGTTCAGGAAGCGGGAAAGTAATATCAGATCCTTGTTCACACTGTGGCGGAAAAGGAAAAGTAAGAGTACGTAAAGAAATAGAAATAAATGTTCCGGCAGGAATTGACAATAAACAAATTTTGAATGTTTCAGGTCGTGGAGATGCAGGCAAAAATGGTGGAAGTACGGGAGATTTGCACGTCTATATAAATGTAACTCCGCATAATGTCTTTGAACGTAAAGACTTTGACATATGGTGTGAAATTCCGATAACTTATTCTCAGGCGGCATTGGGAGCGGATATTGTCGGTCCAACTATAGACGGAAAAGCTCAGTATCATATACACGAAGGAACTCAAAATGGAGATATATTCAGACTTAAAGGTAAGGGGATACCTAAACTTCACTCGAGAGGGTGTGGAGATGAATTTGTTAAGGTTCATATCGAAGTCCCACGAAATTTAACTCCTTCTCAAAAAGAGTCACTTCGTGAGTTTGAAAGAAGTTTGGAAGAAAAAAACTACCAAAAAAGAAGAACTTTTTTTGATAGAATAAAGGGACTTTTTTAGGCAAAGATTTTAACTTTGTTTTTTAATAGAATGAGGTAGGGGTATAGTTCTTTCTTGCTTTATAGTTATTTATCATAAGACACATTTGTGGACATCATTATTCTAAAAATTAATATAATAACATTTTCCTGAATAAAATAGACGATACATTGGATATGGTGTTTATAATTTAAGTAAAAATTAGTATTATAAATTAAAAAACTATCAAAAAAGGGAAATCTTTTTTGATAGCGTAGAATATGTGTTTTAATCTTTATTTATCTTTTTAACCTGTTAAGAATGGCAGAATTTTTTAAAATTTCTAAACATTCTTCTTTTCCTTTTTTAACTCCATTTCTGTATATTTTATAAGCACCATATATACCTGTCATTAATGCTGCGGACGCTCCCAATGCTCCTGCACCGGCTCCGATAGCAGCTGCGCTTTTTGTGTCCATACCTCCCGATACGCTTTCAAGATTTTCGTCTGGAATTGAACCGTTATTATCAACGATAGTTTTCAAACTTTTTTCTATCTGTTCTAAATCTCCATCTGTTAAGGTTATACCTTTTTCGGAGAACATTGATTTTACTTCCTCAATTGTTGCAGCTTCCAGCATTTCTGCTAAAAAGTCTCCATTTTTCATTAATTCCTTAAATTTCATTTCATCCATTTTTTATTCCTCCCAAAAAAATATTTGCTAATATAGTTTTACATTTTCCGAAGAAATTGTCAATACTTTTTATTGAATTTAATAAAAATATTTAAAATTTTATGTTTATTAAGGATTATATACAAACTTATCCAAAATTTATTTTGTGTAATTTTAAAAATTATATTCAATATTTAGGATAAATAATTTTGTTGACTCTTTCGTATAATGTAATTAAAATTATATCTGAGAACCATATTAAATAAGAGGATTCTTGATAGAAGACAGTTTACCTGTTGATATTGTTACTCTCATAGATGATAAAGGAGTAAAAAGAAAACTTGAACTATTGGATTTTGAAAATACTCAAGAAAGATTTTATGCTTTAATGCCAAATTTCGAACTTTCCGACGAATCTCTGAATAAAGACGAAACTTATTTTATATTTGAAATAGTTTAAGAAAATGGAGAAAAACAACTTCTAAAAGTTGATGATGAGAAACTTATTGATTACTTGTCTGAATAGTTTGAAAGAAGATTAGGTAATATCTATTAAATTTTAAAATACGTTTTTTATCTGCTTAATTCGCGGACTGTGTTCATATAACCCTACATTATTTAATCGGGAGTTTTACTTCTGTAATTGATTGCAGACCTCTCAGTTTAGGCTGAAAGAAGGGAGCATGATGTTATGGAGAGGGCACCCACCTGCTAATTGTTGCAGGTTATCTAGAGCACGATACGGTTAAGCGGATTTTTATATATAAAATTATGTTACAAAAAAATTAAAAAATGAATATATTTCTTATAATGAGATTATATTCAAATGAATCGTGATATAGTGTTATTTGTGACAAATAATTGTTTCATTGTTTTTGGCGGTGTATTTTTTGAATAGTTTTATTCTTGATTTGGTTGTAGTGCTGATATTTATCTCATTTGCAATCATTGGCTTTAGAAATGGGGCTTTTAAGTCTTTTTGTGGATTTGCAAGTTTAATTTTTGCATCAATTTTGTCGGTATTTGTCGGAGAAAAAATTTACTTTATGGTGTATAATAATTTTATTCTACCTTATTTAGAAAACATAGTTGACGATTTGATATTAAAATGCGGAGCTGAGGGTTTTGATGTTTTAGACAAAGTTCCTTATGTTTTTGCTGTGTTTTTGAAAAATCGAGGGATAACATCTACTGTATTGAGTCATATTATGAATAATAATGCATCTTCTATAGTTTCTCATAAAATAGTTCAATTACTTGAACCCAGTATTCGAAACTGCGTTAAATCCGGATTTGTATTTATCTTATTTCTAGTGTTTTCCGGATTTAATAAATTTTGTTTGAGGCATATTTTCAGATTTTTTCGCTCTACAGCTTTAAAGAGTGCTTCGGAAATATTGGGAGGAGTTTTTGGATTGCTTAAGGGATATATCGTAATTGCAGTATGTATGTGTTGTATAAAAACAGCTGTCGTTTATATCGACGTGGTACCAAAAATATTTTCTGAAGATTCAATATCCGGAAGTATAGTGTTTCAAAAATTTTACAATCGTAATCCTATTTATGATTTTTTGAGTAATATTTAATAGTGAGGATTTTATTACAAATGAAAGAATCATTTAAAACCAGTAATTTACTTAATATTCCCAACTTTCTTTCCATAATAAGAATAATTCTTATTTGCCCATTTGTAATAAGTGTTATTAGGGATAATTATTTTTCAGCGGTGGTTATATTGGCGTTTTCTGGGGTTAGCGATTTATTTGATGGAATTATTGCAAGAAAGTTGAATCAAGTTACCAAATTTGGAAAAATAATTGACCCCGCCGCAGATAAACTGACTTTAATGGCTGTAATGGTTTGTGTTGGTCTAAAATTCCCAAAAATATTTCCTTTTATGATTTTATTGATATTGAAAGAGTCTTTGATGGTTATTGCAAGTATATTTTTACTCAAGAATAAAAAGGCTCCCACCTCCGCAAAATGGTTCGGAAAAGTTGCTACGGTGGTTTTTTATGTATCTGTACTTGTTATAATAGGTTTAAAAGCGATTTTCAATGTAGATAATGATTGTGTAAATATTACGCTTATGGTCATTACAGCATATTTTATGTTTTATGCGATGTGGAGATACTTTAAAATTTTCGTTTTGATTATAAAAAATGACAAAATCACATAAATGCTCATGGTATATTATTTAAGAATAAATTATAAGTTAATTAAGGAGTTGATGTTTAAGTGCTTTGTTCAAGATGCAAAAAAAGACCTGCTGTAGTGTTTGTTTCTTCCGGGAACAGCAGTTCGGATGCTAAAGCTTTGTGCGTTCCGTGTGCTAAAGATATGGGTATAAAACCGCTTGAAAATATAATGGATAAACTGGGAATATCTGAAGAAGATATGGAAGGAATGAGTCAACAATTTTCCAATATTTTGGGCAATGAAAATGATGAAGAAAATGGTTCTGAGTCAGATGAGGGATTAGATGATGAAAATTTTACAAAAGGTGGTGCCACGACTTTTCCTTTTATTAAGGGACTTTTTTCGAACATGCTTTTTTCAAATAAAGATGATTTTTCAGAGGAAGGTCAAGAACAATCTGAAAAAGCCGATAAATTGAAATCTAAAAAGAAATCTAAGAAAAGGAATCTTAATATTTACTGTACCAATCTAACTGATAAAGCAAAAAAGAATGAATTGGACAGAGTTATAGGAAGAGATAAGGAAATTGATCGTACAGTTCAAATTCTTTGTAGGAGAACCAAAAATAATCCGTGTCTTATCGGAGAACCGGGAGTAGGTAAAACAGCTATAGCTGAGGGATTGGCTATAAGAATTTCACAGGGAAATGTTCCGTATACTTTAAAAGATAAAGAAATATTTCTTCTGGATTTGACTGCTCTAGTGGCAGGAACTCAGTTTAGAGGTCAATTTGAAAGCAGGATAAAAGGTCTTATAGACGAAATAAAAAAATATGGAAATATAATATTATTCATAGACGAGGTTCATAACCTTGTCGGTGCCGGAGATTCTGAGGGTTCAATGAGTGCAGCTAATATATTAAAACCCGCACTTTCAAGAGGAGAAATTCAGGTTATAGGTGCCACAACTTTTGCAGAATACAGAAAACATATAGAAAAGGATTCAGCTTTGGAAAGACGTTTCCAATCCGTTAAGGTTCTTGAACCATCTATAAAAGAAACTGTTGAAATGCTAAAAGGAATAAAGGATTACTATGAAAATCATCACAGGGTAACTGTTTCCGATGCTTTAATTAATAGGTTAACCGTACTTTCAGAACGGTACATAACAGATAGATTTTTGCCGGATAAAGCAATAGATCTTCTGGATGAAGCTTGTACCTATGCAGCGTTGGAAAATAAAAATCTTGCTCAGTATGATAAACTCATTTACGAACTAGAAAAACTCAAATCTGAAGAAGAAAAAATTTTGGCTTCCGGAGAAGAAGCAGATTACAAGAGGCTTGCTGAAGTCAGATGTGATATAGCAAGACATGAAAAGTCGTCCGAACAA
>CAMEMA010000009.1 GCA_945926705.1 uncultured Clostridia bacterium | reverse complement strand
GCGGCAGATATGGCTAAACTTGCAATGATACACATTAACAATGATGAAATCATGAAAGAACTAGATTTTCATTTGCTTATATGTGTGCATGATGAAGTTATTGGAGAATGTCCAATTGAAAATGCAAAAGAAGCAAGCGAAAGACTAGCACAACTAATGATAGACGCACCAAAAGGGAAGATTGATATTCCTATGAAAGTAGATTGTGAGATAACTAGAAATTGGTACGGCGAAGAAGTGGAGGTTGAATAATGGAATTATATTTAGCTGGAGAATATGTATTTACAGGAGAAAGAAAATCAGATATTGGAATTATAAGAAATCGTCTTCTTTCTTTTGACTACCAAAAAAAGTTTGTAGATACTATAATAGATTGGAAAGATAATATGGAGTTGTATTTAGCAGGGGCTAATAAATTTGGAAAAGAAGAGGTGAAACAGTATATGAAACTTTATTTAGCCGGGATGGAAGAGTCTTGTGTTGATAAGATTGACTGCAATGCCCTTTTCAGTTATATTGAACAGGGTAGACTTCAATTTGATAAACTGAAAGATTTTATAAAACCTGGAAAATTATTTATAGATTCTGGTGCGTTCAGTGCATGGACAAAAGGTGCTAAGGTAAATGTGAAAGAATACATTAACTGGTTGAACGAAAGAACCGATGATATAAATCTTTGTGGTCAAGTGGATGTTATTCCTGGAGATAGAGTTTTTGGGGCTACCCCTAAACAGGTTTGGGAAGCTGCACAATTAACATGGAATAATTATCTTTTCATGAGAAAAAGACTAAAAAATCCGGATGCCTTGCTATATACGTTTCACGTAGGTGAGCCAATAGAATTTCTAAAACAGGCCCTAGAATGGAGAGATGAAAATGGGAATCCTATTCCTTATATGGCATTTGGTGGTATGGTTGGAAAGCCTGCCAAGATAAGGGATGTTTTTCTCGATAAATGTTTCCGGACAATTCGGGAATCAAGTAATCCAAATATTAAAGTGCATGCTTTTGGCATGACTGATTTTAATTTATTAGAGAAATACCCTATATATTCTGCAGACAGTACAAGTTGGATTATGGTGGGGGCAATGGGAAATGTTATGAGTGATTATGGAAATATAGCCGTATCAAATAATCAAATTCATGATAAGAATCATTATAGTCATCTACCGAAGAAAGCTATCGAGGATTTTAATAAGACAATTCAGGAATTTGGATTTACTTTGGACGAATTAGCAGAGCACAGGGATAATCGTATATTATTTAATGCTTTGTATATGCAGAAGAAAGTTAAGGAATTAAATGAAAAGGAAAGAAGGTTCACATATAGAAAAAAACTTTTCTAAAAACTATTGACATTTATATTTTTATGTGTTACAATATAGAAAAATTAAAAGAAAGGATGTGTTGTATATGGGAGATATTTATATGTCTGTCCGTGACAATGCCACACAGGTGGAGGTTATAAAAATAGATGAAAGAGCTTCTACTTTCATGGTCCGGTACCTGAATGGTGATAAGAAAGGGCAGACCACAATTTATTCCAAAGGAACAATGAAGAGATGGTGGAAAAAGGCAGATAAAGAGGAGATACCCACAAATTCAGAAAATTTAGAAAATAAAACTAAGAAGGCAACAAGTAAGAAAAAACCTACAGAAATTGACAGAACAGAAGATATAAAAAAGATAGTTGAGATGTTCGTAGATGATTATGAGTATAAATATTATGATTCAGTTAAATGTTATAAGATTTATGATATTATGAATCAGACAACAGTTATTGCGGAAGTTTATCCCCGTAGAAAAAATATTGAAGTGCGTGTAAGGAATGTGAAAGAGAATGTAAAGGTAAATTATAAAGATGGTTATAAATATTATTTACCAGTTCATTATTATGTTCCTTATGAAACGGATTATATCAAAATTATTAAGGACCTTTTATCTTAATCTTTTAATGCCTGTGATACCGGACATATACGGTCAATATTATAGAAAGTGAGGAAACCACGATGAAAAAACCAAGAGCACCTTCTTAATTTATTATCTTATAGTTTAATAAATTATATGGAGGTAAAATTATGGACAAAAAAGAATATATGAATTTAGGTGTATGTGAGGCTACTGTCACAATGAACTTGAATATCGGAGGACCTTTCGGAGCGGTTGTTGTTAAAGATGGAGAAGTTATTTCAGTAGCGAGTAATACAGTTCTCAGGGATAATGACCCAACAGCCCATGCAGAAATAAATGCAATTAGACAAGCTTGTAAGAAGCTTGGAACATATGATTTGACAGGGTGTGAATTATATGCTACTGGCTATCCATGTCCTATGTGTTTATCTGCAATCATTTGGGCTAACATCAAGAAGGTTTATTACTGCAACGATATAAAACAGGCAGAGAATATTGGTTTTCGAGATGATTTCATTTACGATTATATAAAAAATGGAAATCCGGATGTATTAGATTTAGAATCTTGTACAACGGAAGAAGGTTTAGGTTTATATAATCAATATACAGAGATGAACAAAATCATTTATTAAGGAGGAAAATATATGAAAGCATTAGTATTAAATTCAGGTGGTGTAGATTCGACAACTTGCGTAGCAGTCGCAGTAAATAAGTATGGTAAAGACAATGTTATAACAGCGTCTTTATATTATGGTCAGAAGCACGATAAAGAATTACAGTGTGCTAAGAAGATAGCAGAATATTATGGTGTAAGACATATTGAGGAAGATATTTCAAATGTTATGAAGTATGCAGGAGAAGTTTGTTCCCTTGTTAAAGGTTCTAAAGAAGAGATTTTGGATATGAGTTACGCAGACCAGATTAAACAGAATGGAGAAGGGCGTGTTGGAACTTATGTTCCATTCCGGAATGGGTTATTATTATCCATCGCAACAGCTTTTGCGGATAGTCTTTTTCCTGGAGAAGAAGTAGAAGTGTTCTATGGAGCTCATGCAGATGATGCCGCTGGAGAAGCTTATGCAGATTGTTCGCCAGAGTTTGCAGAGGCTATGGATACAGCAATAAATATTGGGACTTATGGAAAAATCCATATCAATCGCCCACTTATCCACATGAATAAATCTGAGGTTGTCAAAACCGGATTATCTTTGAATGTACCTTATGAACTGACATGGAGTTGTTATCACGGTGGTGAAAAGGCTTGTGGTAAATGTGGTACGTGCATAGACAGAAAAAATGCTTTTGAAGTTAATGGTGTAGAAGACCCTATTAAATATGAGGAGGATTAAAAATATGTATTATGTATCAAAAAGAATGGAAATCGCAGGAGCTCATCATTTAGATTTACCTTATGAAAGTAAATGTTCAAATCTTCACGGACATAATTGGATTATTACTGTTCATTGTAAAAGTGAAAAATTAACTGATTATGGGATGATTGTAGATTTTGCACTTGTTAAAAAGGAAATACACGGAGTTTTAGACCATAGTAATATAAATGATGTACTTGATAATAGAATCAATCCTACAGCAGAAAATATGGCGAAATGGATATGTGATAAGGTATCAGAATTATGTGAAGTTGGATACTGTTATAAAGTTGAAGTACAGGAATCAGAAGGTAATGTAGCAATCTATGAGGAGGGTTGATAATGAAAGTTGTAGAAATATTCAAATCAATAGATGGAGAGGGTATTCGAGTTGGATACCCTGTGACATTTATTAGATTAGCAGGATGCAATTTAAGATGTAATTATTGTGATACCAAGTACAGTTATGAGGATGAAAAATTCACAGAAATGACACCACAAGAGATTTACAACCAAGTTTATAAATTGGGGGGTAAGAGAATAACATTAACAGGAGGTGAACCTTTAATTCATAAGGATGTGAAAGTATTAGTAGATTTGTTAATACAAAAAGGTTATGAAGTAAACATTGAAACAAACGGTTCGGTAGATATAACTTTATTCTTAGATAAACATACAATAATCACAATGGATTATAAATGTGCAAGTTCTGATATGGAGGATAAAATGTTATTAGATAACATTTCAAAGTTAAGAAAGCAGGATGTTTTGAAGTTTGTAGTTAGTGATGATAACGATTTGGATACAGTTCAAAGAATTTATCGGAATACCAAAGCAACTGTATATATCAGTCCTGTATTTGGAAGAATTGAACCTAAACAGATTGTTGAATATATGTTAGAACATAATATGGAAAATTGTAGAGTGCAGGTTCAGTTGCATAAAATTATCTGGAATCCGGAAGAAAGAGGTGTATAGAATGATTGATACAGAAAGAATTGAAAAAGCAGTTAAGGAAATTATAGAAGCATTAGGGGATGACCCTAATAGAGAAGGACTTATTGAAACACCTAAAAGAGTAGCAAAGATGTATAATGAAGTATTTGAAGGTATGAATTATACCAATGCAGAAATTGCGGATAAATTCTGTAAATGCTTTGATACTGATAATAATGATTTAGTTGTTGTGCAAGATATTCCAATATTTAGTTACTGTGAACATCATTTAGCTCTCATGTATAACATGACTGTTTCTATTGCTTATATACCGGATGGAAAAGTATTAGGATTAAGTAAGTTTGCTCGTATTGCTGATATGGTTGGAAAGCGATTACAGCTTCAGGAAAGAATAGGTTCAGATATTGCTGAGATTGTACAGATGGCAACCGGTTCAAATGACGTGTTGGTTGTTGTTGAGGGAGAGCACAGTTGTATGACTGCAAGAGGTATTAAGAGTAGAGGAGCTAAGACAAGGACAGCCACTATACGAGGTGAGTTCAATGATAATGTTGAGTTAAGAAAAGAAGCCTATTCATTGATGAATTTAGATTAAGGAGGATTAAAAAATGAAAGTAGTAACAAGCAGAATGAAAGAAGCAGTAAACAAAGCAATCAAGGGAGCAGGATTTAATAATCTTATCCCTATTACATCCATGATAGGTATTAAATTATCAGATGGAAAGTTACGATTGCTTACAACAGACATGACAAACACTCTTTGCATTATCATTGACAAAGTAGCCGGAGAAGATATGGACATTACAGTAGATGCAGATAAGTTTGGAAAACTGATTGCAAAAACAACTTCGGAGGATATTGACTTGTCTGTAAAGGATGATGTTCTTTTTGTAAAAGCAAACGGAACTTATAAGATTCCATTGATTTCAGATGAAGAAGGACTTATTTCATTCCCGGATATTAAGCCATTAGATGATAAAAATGTACAGTGTTCAACCAAACTTTCAAGTGTTATGCAGGCTTATAATATCAATAAATCAGCACTTGCAAAAACACTTGAGAATCCGGCCTTAACTGGTTATTATTGTGGGGATACTGTTATTAGTACAGATGCAAATGTAATCACATTCAATGGATTTAAGATGTTTGATTATGAAAATCCTATTCTTATTTCCGCCCAGCAGATGCAGTTATTGACATTGAATACAGAGGAAGATATTGATGTTTTAATATCTGGAAATAGCATTCAATTCGTGACAGAAGATGTGGTTATTGACGGAGCATTGATGGAAGGAATCGAAGATTTTCCAGCAAATGAAGTAAATGCATATCTTGATGAAGCATTTACATCTTCTTGCAAAGTTCCAAAGGATTTACTTCTTTCCGTATTGGATAGACTTGCATTATTCATTGAACCATACGATAAGAATGGGGCATATTTCACATTCGGGAGAAAGGGTATCAATATCCACAGTAAAAAGGATGCATCTACAGAGACTATCAATTATGTAGAAAGCAAAGACTTTGAACCGTTCGTATGTTGTGTAGATATTCCAATGTTAAAGGAACAGTTGCAAGCTAATCCGGACGATACAGTCAAGATTTTCTATGGAAATGAAAATGCGTTGAAGATTGAAAGCGGAAAAGTAACGCAGGTAATCGCATTATTAGAAGATGAAGATTTAGAGAACATGGCAGAATAATTAGCATATGCACCTTATAGAAATATAGGGTGCATATTTTTTTGAAAAATTTTGAAAATCTATTGACATTTCTATTTTTATGTGTTACAATATAAACATAATAAAACAAAATACATAGAAAGGTTAAAAGGTGATTATTATGAGATTGATGTTTTTAAAGAAAAATAATATAGTTGTTAGATTTGAGCAAGTTAATAATAGAAGAACAATAACAACATTAGAAAATCATGGTTGTATTTATACAGAGGAAAAATTGAATATTTCTTCTGCGAATGAAGGAAATGAAAAATATAAAAATCTTATTTCAGAAGGTTATAAAAAATGTTCCAAATCTGAATATGATAAAATAATTAAAGGATGGTATTAAACTATGACAAATACAGCGATTATATTAGAATATATGTTAGTAAATAATTTAGACCCTAATAAGATTGTACTGCACACATATGCAACATGGAAGAAATTAGGATATCAAGTAAAGAAAGGAGAAAAATCAGAGCATAAAATCCCGGTTTGGAAACCGTCAACAAAGAAAGTTGAAGTTGAAAATGAAGATGGAACAAAAGAAGAAGTTGAAAATGGAAGATATTTCATTAAGACTTCCGCGTTCTTCACACAAGAGCAGGTGGAAAGGATTGAAAAATGAAAGAAATATTTGAGAAAATACATAGATATAAAGAGCAAGATTTTGAAGAGGGTAAACCGTTTGAGTTTACCCTTGAGGGAAAAAGAAAAGAAATAAATACAGAAGATTATATATGCCCTCCATCTAATAAAATGGAGGTTGGAAAGTCATATAAAATCACAGTAAAGAAATATATGACAGAACCAGCAACAGCAAATTTTGACTTTCAAGATAAATGTAATGAAGGAAAGCCAATGCCACTTTGTATCATGCAGGGAGAAGTTATAAAAGAAACAAGAGGAATGTATTATATGAACTTACATGGAAAAGCAGAACCTACATCAAGATGCCTTGTATGTGGAAAAACTCTTACAAATCCAATTTCTAAACTTTATGGAATAGGTCCAGAATGTAGTGAAAAAGTGGGTCTAATAAGAATAGAAAATGAGGATGATGCAAAAGAAAAATTGAAACACATTATGGCACAAATTGATGATATAACATGGACTGGTTTTGTAATTAAATCCGCAATAAAAGAATGGGAGGAAATATAGAATGACAACTAGAGATTATTCAGATATGCAGGAAAAGCATATAGCAAAAGTAACCGGGGGAAGAGTACAAAGCAATTCCGGGGGAACGAAGTTCGGTGGGGGTGACGTTCATACAGATAAGTTTTTAATAGAGGCTAAAACGCCGACAAAAGCAAAAGCATCTTACACAGTAAAGGCACAGGTGCTAGATAAGGTGTATGAGCAAGCATTTGAACAAGGGAAAGAATGCGGTGTGTTAGCTTTTAGATTTCATCCACATGGAAACGATTTCTATATATTAAGCGAGAGACAATTCCTGGAATATTTAGCATATAAGGAGGAGAAAGTATAATGGAATGCCCATATTGTGAAAGCAACCAATCAAATGTGATAGATTCAAGAAAAGTGGAGATGAACGTATTCCGGACAAGGATATGCAAGAAGTGTGGTTCAAAATTCTACACGGAAGAAGTGGTTATTACAGAAGAAGAAGCAAGATTTTATATGGCAGAGATAAAAAGAAAATATAGAGAAGAAAGGAAAAGATTATAATGGCAAAAACAGCATTATCTATTAAGTATCGCCCAACGTCATTCAATGACATGACTGAGCAGAGTGAAATTAAGGATATTTTGGAAAATCAGATTAAGACAAAAACATTTCAGCATGGGTATCTTTTCACAGGCCCGAGTGGAACAGGAAAGACAACATCTGCGAGGATTTTCGCAAATATGATAAATGATGAAAAAGGAAATCCAATTGAAGTAGATGCT
The DNA here is from genome assembly GCA_945926705.1 of uncultured Clostridia bacterium. GTDB lineage: Bacteria > Bacillota > Clostridia > Oscillospirales > Acutalibacteraceae > UMGS1491. The sequence continues at coordinate 7,846 of CAMEMA010000009.1, read as the reverse complement.
GCAAGTAATAGCGGAGTAGATAATATTAGGCAGATTATAGAGGATGCAAAGAGAAAACCACTTGATGCAGAATATAAGATATTTATAGTGGATGAATGTGTTACGGGCGATACCGAAATACTGACAAATTCAGGTTGGAAACGAATTGATAGTATTTCTAAAGGAGATGAAATAGCTCAATATACAAAAGATGGGCATATTCAGTTTGTTAGAGATTGGCAGTATGTACATAAACAGTATTCTGGTGATATGTATAGGGTATCATTTAGAAATGGCAAAAAATCTATATTGATGTCTCCACATCATGTACAACCCGTGAGGATGAAACAATCAGGAAAGATAAAAGAAGATTATATTAAAGACGCTAAATTTGCACAATCAGGTGAAATAGTTGTAGGTGGAATATCTGATGTTGATGATAGTTGTTTAACGGATTTAGATAGATTATATATAGCTTGTCAGGCTGATGGATATTGTAAGGAAACACATTCCGGAAATTTTTGGGAGCTACATTTAAGTATAGACGCTAAAAAACAACGAGCTATAGAATTACTTAACTCTTGTAATATTTCTTATAATATTTATGGTGATATAGAAACTGAATGTAGTATTAGATTTTATTGTGATTTCCCAAAAACAAAAAAGTTATCTGATTATTTTTCCTACACTATGGGCTATACTAAAGCTAAGCAGTTTATAGATGAAATATTATTATGGGATGGAAGTACAAAATCAGGATATCCTGGTTACTATTCTTGTGTTGACAAAGATAATGTAGATTTTGTGAGTTGTATTTTAGCACAATGTGGATATTCGGGTAATCAAGGAATTGAGCATTATTCTAATCCAAATCATAAAGATTTACATTTCATAAATTGGTATTACACAGATGCGAGACCAGCTCAATCCGTGAGTAAGGAGTTAGTTGAAAATTGGAAAGGCGATATATATTGTGTAAAAGTTCCTTCACAAATGATATTGCTTAGAGCTGAAGGTTTTACTTTTGTGTCCGGTAATTGTCACTCATTAAGTTCGGGGGCGTGGCAAGCTTTATTAAAGACACTTGAAGAACCGCCTAAATTTACTATTTTTATTTTCTGCACTACTGACCCACAAAAGATTCCGGCAACTATCCTTTCCCGGGTGCAAAGATATAACTTTCAGAAAATAAGCAATGAAGGAATCACTCAGCGACTTCGGTATATTTTAGAACGTGAAAATATAATGGTAAATGATGACGCACTAGAGTTTATAGCGAAAGTTTCATCCGGAGGAATGAGGGACGCAATTACTTTATTAGATAAATGCCTTTCATTATCTAATGATGTAACATTGGAAAATGTATTGAAAACAATAGGAAGTGAAGATTATAGCACCTTTATAACATTTTTATCTGCATTAGAGGGAAAGGAAAAAGAGATTTCAATTAAAGTGGTTGAAGATGTGTATAATGCAGGCAAAGATGTAAAACAGTTTATTAAGGACTTTTCAAAGTTTATTTTGGAAGTTGGAAAATATTCCTTGTATAAGAACTTTGATTATATTAGCCTTCCTAACACACTTGAAAATGAATTGGAACAGCTAATTGATGATAGTTTATTTGATATTATGGACTTTGTAGTTTCTTTGAATAATCAGGTTAAGTGGGAAAATGATGCTAAGACATTGATTGAATTATCAATACTTATATACTGTGGAAAGGAGATATAAAATGTTAAAAAGAGGGACTGTGTGTAGAGTTATTAAGGATTTAACTGGTTTTTTTCATGTAGGAGATATCGTAGTTGTCTTGGAGAACTATGTAGAAGTTCCACATTGTTGTCTGATTGAAGACTATAACCCAAATTATTCACTCTATGATTATACTGTAGATAAGTATAACCCTATGATAGAAAATTACGAATTGGAGGAATTGTATGATTGGTCAGAAAAATAATATAAATACTCTTATTCAGTGGCGTTGTAATAAGTCAGTTCCAAGGTTTATCATTATTTCTGGAGATGAATGCTCTGGAAGATTGACACTTGCAAAAGCCATTATAAAAATGATAAATGCAAAAGGAATTATAATGGGAAACAGTATTGCAGAAGTCCGAGAAACGATAGAAAATGCCTACACAATTACAGAACCGACTTGTTATATTTTTAGAAATGCAGATGATATGTCAGTATCGGCAAAAAATGCACTTCTTAAAGTTGTGGAAGAACCACCTAATAATGCTTATTTCATTATGACAGTGCAAAATATAGATAATATGCTGGGAACGATAAAGAGTAGAGGAACCGTTATTAAAATGGAACCTTATACTATTCAAGACTTACAAAAAGTAACAATGGACGAAACTTTATTAAAATACTGCACTAATATAGGTCTCCTTAATACACCGAAGGAAAAGATTTTGCAAGCGGAGAAATGTGTGGATGATGTACTTGAAGCACTAAAGGCTAAAAGTGGCACTAAATTGTTGAAAGCAACTACACAGTTAAAGGCTAAAAAGACGGAAGAAGATAAGGTAGATTGCTTGATTTTTATGCGAATATTTGAACAGAAATTATATGATTCTTATGGATTCTGTTCTCTTCCTCTTTGTATCATAAAAGATATATGTTCATGTAGACAGGAATTGCAAAGAAGCAGTATAAATAAGAAAGCCAGTATCGAATCAATGCTAATTAAGATTTTAGAGGTTATGAAAAATGCAAAAATTTCCTAGAAGATGGAATAAACTGGATTGCGTTAATTTTCTACAAAGGAAAATTATTATAAATTCAATAGCATATTATGAATTGGATAACCCAGTTCTTTCAGATAAACAATATGATGAATTGTGTAAGCAGTTAGTATCCATGCAGGAAGATATTGACTTGAATTTGACGCAGTATGGGTACTGCATGAATGGGTTTGATGGTAGTACTGGATTTGACCTTTACGAAAAATTGAATGGCCATGATAAAGATTATTTGATGAAATTGGCTATGCTTGGACTCGGGAAAGTTAAAGTGAAAGAAGAAAAAGTAACGAAGAAAAATCGAAAAGGAGGACTATTCTAATGGAACTTGTAGATTTAATGAAAAGTATATCATGCAATTCTATTCCGCATTTTCTTATTCTTTATGGCGAAGAGCAAAAGATAATAGATATATACATTCAGAATATTATACAGTCAGTAGACGGTAAGAGAGTAGTTGTTGATAATGTATCACAAGCTATAAAAGACAATGGAAAGAAAAGTCTGGATAAATCCATTAAAGTATACGTTGTAACAGAAGATACAGCATTTCTAACAAAAGATGAATCCTGGGAAACTGTAAGAAAATCTATGCATAAGAATTATCTGATATTAAGGTATCACGCATTAGATAAAAGGTCAGCATTTGTAAAGAAGAATCAACAAAATATCGTTGAGTTTTCGCATTTATCTGATGAAGTGTTACAACAATACATCTATCGAGATTTACCCGATTTAAGAGATGAAAATGTAAGTAAATTGATTAGTTATTGCAATAATGATTATGGAAGAATTTTGATGGAAATCGATAAAATATGGCAGTCTCAATCTAGTAGACTATCTAATTTCAACATAAATTTAGATTCCAATGATTGTTTTGATGAATTAGATAAACAAGGGTTATTTCATAAAGAAATCGGAGATATCACGTTTGAATTGACAGATGCAGTTTTAGGTGGATATCCAGAAAAAGCTATACAGAAGTTAGACGAAGCAAAGAGAAAAGGTGAGCCTGCTATGATGATTGCTTCTATACTATACAATGGATTCCGGAATCTTTTGGCTTATCAGGGTCTAGGCAGTAATAAGCAAGGTGCAGTAGAAAGAACAGGACTTTCTAAAGGCGATATTTGGAGATGTAGTAAGAATGTTGGTGGATATAGTATTGAGGAAGTAAAAAGAAATATGCTTATTTGTCAGAATATAGAATCCGGGATAAAGACTGGACAAGTAGATGAAGATATAGCATTAGAATATTTAGTACTATCTTGCTTAAAATAATTTTAAAAAACCTATTGACATTTCAATTTTTATGTGTTACAATATATACAAGTTAAAAGATAAATGATAAAATATATTAGGAGGTAATTACATATGAAAGGATTTGATATTTTTTATAAATTAAAAGAGGCATACGAGGTAAGCACAAAAAATAATAATTTTTTTGATTCATTGTTGGATTCCATTGTATGGGATGAAAAATATGAAGCTGATAATGAATTATATTTTGTGAAAGGTGACTTCACATTCATGACACCGTCTTTAGACCCATTTAGTATGCCTTGGTCTCCGTCAGCAGTATTAGAGGACAGAAATGTCCTTGAATTTTTTGGAGGTGCGATATGAGCAGAAGATTATTGAATTTGATAAACAACAATCAGCCACAACTTCCTGCAAATAAGAAGTTTCTGACGGATGTTATGAGTTGTATTGAAAGAACAGAGCAAGAAGGAAGAAGAAAAGGAAGTAATTATTATAAGCCGTCATCCTTGCATTGTATGAGAAATATGTATTTCACTCGTACAAAAGCACCACAAGACCCGGAAACAGTAGAATATAATTCAACAGGAATGGCAGATACAGGAACAGCAAGACATGAAGCATTACAAAATGCATTGTTGAATATGCAGAAAATGGGGTACGATTGGAAGTATTTAGATGTTGCTGAATATGTAAAGGAAAAACAGAAGTTCGGAAAATGTAAATCCTTGATTGTTAAAGGAACACAAGGAGCGGAAACTCATCTTATAGATACTGCATTAAACTTATCCTTCCGTTGTGATGGAATTATAAGAAGAATTTCAACAAATGAGGATTATTTATGGGAGTTTAAGAATGTAGTATCATTCAAATATAACCAACTTGATAATCACTGTTTAGAACAACATCATAATCAGGTTATTTGTTATTGTACTGTTTTGGATTTAGACAAGGCATTTGTAATGTATGAAAATAGAGATATATGCACACTTGAAGTCCCGGAAGTATTTGAAGTAACGCAGGATATGAAGAATTGGTTGTGCAATTATATTTCAGAGTGTGAAGGTTATGTTGAAAGAATGATTGCACCACCAAAGACAGAAGATACAAAGAATTGTAGATTTTGTAGATACAAAAATATATGCGGAAAGGTTGGATAGTATGACAAAAGCAGAACTACAAAAAGATAGAGATGAATGGAAACAACAAGCCGAAAGTTTGCAAGATGACTTAGACTCTCTCAATGAAGCTTACAGCGAGCTTGAGGAAATCAATTATAAATTGACTAATAATATAGATATAAATAGCATTTACAATTTAGATGATTTTATATTTAGATTAAAAATAGAAAATCTTTACTCAGATGAATTAAGAAAATTTATTGAAGATTATATGAGATTCTATAATAGAAAGTAGGTGATTAAATGATTTATATTGGAGTGGACCCAGGAAAAAATGGTGGAATAGCTATCATTGATAATGATGGAGCTATTGCATTTCCCTTTTCAGAAGAAAGATTACTAATTGAGTTAGACGGCATAGCACAAGAATATGAATGTATATGCTATCTTGAACACGTTCATGCAATGCCTAAACAAGGAGTATCAAGCACTTTCAATTTTGGTATGAATTTTGGTTTCATTCAAGGTGTATTAAAAGCATATAGCATACCTTATGAACTTGTAACACCTCAGAAGTGGAAGAAAGAATTTTCCTGCACATCAGATAAAAATACATCTATTGAAGTATGCAAGAGATTATTCCCAAATGTAAATTTAAAAGCAACAGACAGATGTAAAAAAGACCATGACGGAATGGCAGAGGCATTATTGATTGCGGAGTACGGAAGGAGGCATTATAATGGTTGAGAATGAAGTCATTGCAGATTTATCTGATATAAGATTATTGATTTTTGACCTATTAGACGGGCAGAAAATAACTAATGAATCAGTAAAGAAACTTTTATTTTGTATTGATTCTAAAATGGATAAATACAGAGATAAAGAGGTGGTAATAAATGGCAAGTCGTAGAGAAGGGATAAAAGTGAATGACGAACAACCAAAAACATCCGAATATATAATGAAAAATGTGGATAGCATAAGTGGTACAATCAAGGAAATATCAGATAAACTTGTGACAGAGTATTGCGAAGATTTAGATAATATTATGTCTGAATTAAGACAAGAAATAACATCAAAAGAAATTGATAATTATATTCTTGAATCATACATTATGGAATTGGCAAGCACACTTTATTTCACAGGTTCGGCACAGGAAGACTTAGGTATCAAAGAAGATACTTGCAAAGCTATAAGACAGGAAGTATATTCAAAAGCAAGAGAACAAGCAACAGGGAAAACAGTGGCAGATAAAACAGCACAGGCAGAACTTATAGCACAAGCAGAAACAATGACACTTGCTATATATTCAAGAGCTTATAAGAAAGTGAAATTGAGAATGGATGCTGGGTATGAAATGCTCAATAGTTTGAAAAAGGTAATGAACAAGCGTATTGCAGAAATGGAACTGTCTAATAGCAGATATATAAATAAAAGTAAAGGAGATGATTAAAATGATTCCAATAAATTCTTATGTGATTAAAAAAAGCATTGAACACTATGGAAAAGAAGTACAATCTACAGTCTGTATGGAAGAGTGTGCGGAACTTATACAGGCAATAAGTAAGGGAAAACGTGGTAACTTAGACAAATGCAACCTTGCCGAAGAGATGGCAGACGTAATTATCTGCATTGAAATGTTGAAGCAAATTTATAATATAACAGAGGATGAAATCTATTCTTGGGTTATAACTAAGCAAGAAAGAACAATAAAAAGGATTAAAAAAGATACACAATCTACAGATACCAATGCCGACAGAATAAGGAATATGTCGGATGATGAGTTGGCAGAATGGCTTACCAATATGTGTGATATTGAAAGGCACGAAAAGCCTTACAAGTCAATCTATAACCTTAATACCAGGAATGAAGAGGAAATTCATGATAGTTACGGAGATTTATTAAAATGGCTTCAATCAGAAGCGGAATAGGAGAGAGAATGAAAAGCAAAGGAGTGATGAAGAATGAGTGATTTAATAAGCAGAAGTGTGCATAAAAGTAAACTATTAAAAGCACTTGATGTACTGAATAAAGAGTACAGAGAAGCAATGTTGAATGAAGATGATGATTTGATTCTTGCAATTAAAAACCAACAAAGTGCTTTTATGCTTGCTTTAAGATTATTAGATAACGAACAGACCACCTATTCCGTTGACAAGGTTGTTAAGGAATTGGAAGAAAGAACTGATTTTTTGAAAGACTGCACAAAATACGGAAATAAGAATGCAAAGCAACAAGCAGAATCATATAACACAATGATGATGTATGAAGTCGCAGATTTGGTAGATGATTTAATCGAAATCGTAAAGAAGGGCGGTGTATCTGATGATGTGTGCGAGTTAAGATTACTTAATGGTCATAAATTTTTACATGAAACAAGTTGCGGCGATGTTTTTGATATGCAGAATGGTTTCAAATACTGTCCGTTTTGCGGAAAGAAAATAAAGATTGTAGGTGATTGATATGAATATAGTACGACCGAAGACATTCTTGACATACATAATTCCAACATTTGACGGAAAAGCAAAAGTGATATTAAAGTGCTTTCCACAACAGAAATGGGAAACTGTTGGAGTTAGTTATGATAAAGGTGGGATTGAGTTACACAGAAATAACGTATGTCTTATAATTCCTAAATCTGATTTTGAAAATAACTGGAAGGTGGTGGAATGATGGGAAAATATGAACGTGTTTGTCGTTGTAAGAAATGTGGAAAGATTTATACTCACGGTATTCCG
>CAMEMA010000008.1 GCA_945926705.1 uncultured Clostridia bacterium | reverse complement strand
CCTCTGGCAATTTTAATACCATTATTTCGAGCAATGCTTACTCCGGAATTTTTCTGGTCAAATATCCTAATTCTTTTGTCTTTTTTGGCATGGTCTTTAAGCATCGCCAAAGAATTATCTTTGGAACCATCATTTACACATATTATCTCAATTTCCCTAAGAGTTTGATTTTCGATACTTTTCAAACACTCATCCAAATATTTTTCAGTATTATATACCGGAATTACCACAGAAACTTTAGGACTGTATTTAGCTGAACATGCGGACACGCAAACAATTAAAATCAAAATTAAAAGTCCAGAAAAACAAATCATCCATTTTTTAAAAGAGGATTTTTTAATATTAATTTTCATAAACTATTCCTCTGCTATTTTTCTTAAATCTTCTATTTGATTCTTTACCCATTGAGGAACTGTCGGATTATTTTTTTGCATGTACTCATCGAGCATGGCAACAAGCTTAGAAGCATAGTATTTCTTTTCATCGGGGTTTGGAATGTCTTTTGTTATATGAGAGTAATTTAAATCCATAATTTTAGCAAAAACCCATTCATCGGCTTGGTCGAAATTGAAAATAGCAATATTGTCCAATAGTTCTTTAGTAACGGTCATTGTACTTCCTAGAACTCTTTTAACATTAAATACTGTTGCAGCTGAATTTGGTCGGCAAGTTCTATAGCAATAAAAAATATTATCGTCTTGAACCATCTCAGTAATGTGAGGAAATACCATGAAATTGAAAAGTGCATCCTCGTAATTTGTAACTCCTTCTTTGAAAGCAATATTATGTTTCATTAAAAATGAACGTTTAAAAAGCTTAGTTACAACATATCCACTATTTTCAACCATATAGTAAAAAGGATTTTGATTTTCCTGCCTCGAGCAAACTTTAACTTTGGTAGGGTCATACTTAAAACTGTTTATATCTACAGTTTCCTTTCCCTCTACAAATGTCATCATTTTGAGTGCTACCACATCTACTTTATAAATAACGGCATCTTCATATGCTTTTTCATAAGCGTACGGAGGAATTAAATCATCAGAATCGCAAAATATAACAAAATCACCTTGGGCAGCTTTAAGACCATTATTTCTAGCTACACATACACCTGCATTTTCTTGATTTATAATCTTTATGCGAGAATCCTTTTTAGCGTGGTTTTGGAGTATCTCATAAGAATTATCTTTTGAACCATCATTTACACATATTATCTCCATGTCTTTAAGAGTTTGATTTTCTAAACTTTCCAGACATTCATCAAGATATTTTTCCGTATTATAAACAGGTACAATAACAGAAACTTTTATATTCGATTGGGAAGAATCAACAACTTCACCATATGATACCAAGTAAGGAGAACACAACATTATTGCCAATACCGAAAACAAAAAACCAAATACTATCAATTTCCCTTTAATATTTTTCATATATGCACACCTTTTACAATCATTCTTCATTTTTAAACTAAATAAAATGAGTCAATTATATTTTAATAAAATTACTTAAACTAACACAAATACTGAATTATATACGCTTTCGTCTTTATATTTTAAGCAATTATAATCCAGTATTAAGTATTTAATTTAATTAAACATCTTTCATGGAAAGATTTATTCTTCCTTTGCTGTCTATTTCAGTGATTCTCACTTTTACCTCTTGACCTACTGACAAAACATCGCTTACTTTATTAATTCGTTTATTTCCAATTTGAGAAATATGACACAATCCTTCTTTTCCGGGAGAAAATTCCACAAAAGCTCCAAAATCCATAATCCTCACGACTTTTCCAATATAAACCGCTCCAACTTCCAGCTCGGTAACTATACTCCTGACTGCGGCAAGAGCTTTCCGGCATTTGTCGATGTCAACACCCATAATAAATATTTTTCCGTCTTCTTCGATGTCCATTTTAACATCAAATTCCGAACAAAGTTTTTGAACAACTTTTCCTCCAGCACCTATTACATCACGAATTTTATCGACCGCAACAGTAGTAACTAAAACCTTAGGCGCAAATGTGGAAAGTTCGTCACGAGGTTTTGATATTGCTTTACTCATTACTTCATCTAAAATATAATTTCTTGCCTTATGCGTCTTAAAAAGCGCTTCTTTTACTTTTTCTTTTGTAAGACCACGTTTTTTAAGATCCATTTGAATAGCCGTAATGCCCTTACTTGTACCTGCAACTTTAAAGTCCATATCTCCGAAAAAGTCTTCAAGGCCTTGTATATCCAACATTGTCATCCAGCGCTCGCCTTCTGTTATCAAGCCACAAGAAATCCCGGCAACAGGTGCTTTTATAGGAACGCCTCCATCCATAAGAGCCAAAGTAGAACCACAAACTGAAGCTTGAGACGTAGAACCGTTAGAAGAAAGTACTTCCGAAACAAGACGTATTGCATAGGGGAATTCTTCGACCGAAGGAATTACAGGAACAAGTGCTTTCTCAGCAAGAGCTCCATGACCGATTTCGCGTCTTCCCGGACCTCTGCTGGGCCTTGTTTCCCCAACAGAATATGATGGAAAATTATAGTGATGCATATATCTTTTCGATTCTTGAGAATCTATACCGTCTAAAGTTTGTCCTTCGCTGATTGAACCTAAAGTCAAAACCGTTAAAACTTGAGTTTGTCCTCTTGTAAATAAACCTGAACCATGTACTTTGGGCAATATTTTAACTTCAGCATCCAATGGTCTTATTTCATCCATTTTACGTCCGTCTACACGTTTTTGCTCATCAATAAGCCAATGTCTAACAATATTTTTTTGAATTTTATAAAGACATTCATCAAGTTTTTTCTCTTCATCGGGGTAAATATCGTCAAAACGCTCATGAACTTTTTGATATATGGGTTTCAAACGTTCTTCTCGTAACGTCTTGTCCGGAGTGTAAAGAGCAAATTTTAAATCCTCTTCAACATAATCTCTTACTTGTTTAATCATCTCTTCAGAAGGTTCTGAACTATCATATAAAAACTTATTTTTCCCTATTTCTGATTTTATTTTTTCTATAAATTCTATTACTTCTTTATTTATTTCATGAGCTTTTAAAATAGCTTCATACATTTTATCGTCCGAAACTTCATTAGCACCGGCTTCTATCATAGATATAAGCTCCTTAGTTGAAGCCACTGTCAAAAAAAGGTCCGATTTTTTACGTTGCTCAAATGTCGGATTTATCACTATTTCATCGTCAACTAAACCCACAAATACTCCACTGATAGGGCCGTTCCAAGGTATATCAGAAATGCTTAAGGCAATTGAGGTGCCAATCATAGCGGCAATTTCAGGAGAACAATCTTCATCTACAGACATAACAGTACATATTACCGAAACATCATTTCTCATATCTTTTGGAAAAAGAGGTCTTATAGGCCTATCAATAACTCTTGAAGCCAGTATGGCTTTTTCTGAAGGTTTTCCTTCTCTTTTTGAAAAAGAGCCCGGTATTTTTCCTACTGAATACAACCTTTCTTCAAAATCAACTGAAAGAGGGAAAAAATCTATTCCTTCTCTAGGTTTTTCCGATGCAGTAACTGCTACGTGTACTGACGTATCGCCATATCTTATAAGGCATGACCCATTTGCAAGTTGAGCAAATTTACCGGTTTCAACAACTAAATCTCTTCCTGCAAGTTTAGTTTTAAATACATTATAATTTTCAAACATTAAATTCCTCCAAAAAATCATAAAACTACAAATAAAATAATTACATATTAATTATATAACATTTGATAAAAAATAAAAATATTCAATCTCCCATAAAAATAAAAACTATATCAAAAATACATATAATTACAAGCTTTATAAAATCATAAATAACTTATTAAATCAACAGAGCAAATTTTCAATTTATTTGAATTCAATTTGCTAAAATATAAAAATGCAGACAACTAAAAAGTCATCTGCAATCAATAAAGTCATAAAATTATTTACGAATTCCGAGTTTCTCAATAATTGCTCTGTATCTGTCAATTTCTTTCTTAATAAGATAATTGAGTAAATTTCTTCTTCTTCCTACCATAATAAGAAGTCCTCTTCTTGAGTGGTGATCTTTTTTGTGAGTCTTTAAATGTTCTGTAAGGTCATTTATTCTTTTTGTTAAAAGAGCTATTTGAACTTCCGGAGAACCTGTGTCACCTTCACTTTTCCCAAATTTTGCAATAATTTCATTTTTTTCTGATTTTGTTAACATATCTTTATCTACACCTCTCTAAAATTTACCCATAACGCAAAAACTGCGACATTCTCAGATTTTAATCCAAAAATGGGGGTAGTTAGGACTAAATTATACACTAAATCAAATAACTTGTAAATACAAAAATTTAACTTTAACTAAACCCGTTTACCAATTTGTTTTCCAAACAGTTAATTCGCTCATTACCTTTAGAAGTTAACCTTTTTCCGCCTTCTGAAAAACCACATTTTTTATAAATCTTATAACATATCCTACATGGTTAAATATATAGAAACTCCAGTAATATATTTTTTACAACTTTTTTATGGGAAAAAAGCTACCGGAAAATCACCTTTTAATGAAATACTTATTTTACCTTACTAAACATTCCTTCCGTTTTTTAGGTATTACTTCTCCAATCATCATAATTAACTATATAAAATTTCTAAATAATAATTAAAATACAGTTCTATTAAATTTTAATTATAATAAATTTAGAATTACACGATTATATTTTATCATATTCTTAATATTTAGTCAATATTCAAATAACTTATTTTCCTGCAATCCAATTAACGACTTTATCTTCTGCGGCTATGAGGGCATTTTTTCCTTTATTAGTAACATCTAATATTTTTTCATTTGCTCCTCCTTTTTGCATAACTTTTTTAGAAATTCTAACTCCCTCGGCAATTACTGTACACATAAACACAAGTTCCAAAGCTTTACGAATGACTGAACCTCCGCCGGCAATTTCATTAAGTTCTTCATCGGTAACTATTTCGGTATTGTCAGTATTTTGTATTCTTTCATTAACCGAAATCAATGCTTCCTTTATTACTTCGGCTTTATCAAGAGAAATCTCTATCCCTTTACTACTGAAAACACTACGAATTTCCTCTACATTTAAGGCATCATTTAATTGAGCTATAAAATTCTCATCCTTAAGAACTTCGATAACTTTTTTATTTTGTGGCAAAGAAACTTCATTTTTTTCCATTATAGCAACATCTCCTTAAATAATTTATTATAAAAAATACACAGATAAAAATGAAAACAACAAAATATTTAAATCTCGATAAGCTAAATTGCGAAAATATTATATCATTAATATATAAATTACGTCAATAGTTAAAAAATTTTTTCATAAAACCTAATTGGATTCTTAATACTATAAAATATTTAATATTAAAGATATTTTTTCTATCAAATATATATTTTTTTAATGTCGAAATTAGAATCTCAATGCGGTGTTTTCTAAGAATAACAACATGCTAAAATATATAAAACTTTTTATCAATAAATATTTTTATAACAAAAAATTTAATTTTTACTTTAATCTAATTTCATCAATTTTTAAATTTATTATTTTTATAAAAAATAATAAATCACAATAAAATTAGTGAACCTAAACTATTTTTATTAAATAAAATTTACTATAAATAAATTAATGGGATATATTTTAACAAAATATACAATTAGATAATTGAATAAAAAAATTCATACCGCAAACAAAAAGTCTACGATATGAAAATCATAAAATAATTAAGTAAAATAAGCTTACATAAGCTCTATACAAGCCATTTCCGCACCATCGCCACGTCTGGGTCCTATCTTGGTTATTCTGGTATAACCGCCGTTTTTATCAGCGTATTTAGGCGCAATCTTCTCAAAAAGATTTCTGGAAACTTCTTCCTTTGTTATAAAAGACATAACCATACGTTTGCGACTGAGTTCGTTAACTTTTGCAGTGGTTATCATTTTCTCTGCAAGGGAGCGAACTTCTTTCGCCCTTGTAACAGTTGTCTCTATTTTTCCATTTTCAAGTAAAAATGTAACAAGTCCTCTGAGCATTGCCAACCTGTGAGCTGTTGGTCTACCGAGTTTCCTCTTACCTGACATATATTTTTACCTCCCTCAAAATCTACTCTACCGGGCTACTCAAATCAAGGCCCATGGAATGCAATTTTTCTATAACTTCGTCTAATGATTTACGTCCGAGATTTCTGACCTTCATCATTTCCTCTTCAGTTCTGCTTGTAATATCATTAACAGTATTAATTCCTGCTCTCTTTAAACAGTTATATGACCTAACGGAAAGTTCCAATTCATCTATAGTAATGTCTAGGTTTTTGGTAATTTTCTTATCAGGTTTTTCCACCATCAAATTCGTTTTCTTTGCAACTTCAGAAAGACTCATAAACAAATTCAAATGCTCAATAAGTATCTTGGAAGCTAAAGAAACAGCTTCCTCGGCAGTAACTACTCCGTTTGTCCAAACTTCAAGTGAAAGTTTGTCAAAGTCTGTAATCTGTCCCACACGAGTATTTTCAACCGAATAATTTACCTTTAAAACAGGTGTATAGATTGAATCAACCGGTAAAACACCAATCTCATTATTTGCACCATCGGCCTTGTGACGTTCCGCAGAAACATAACCCCTTCCTTTATCTAAGGTAATATCCATACGAAGTTTGGCGTCGTTTCCGAGAGTCGCAATATGCTGGTTACCATTTATAATTTCAACATCACTGTCATGAATTATCATCCCGGCTGTAACTTCACACGGACCTTTGGCATTAATTTCTACTGTCTTTTCTTCATCACAATTAAGTTTTGCAAGAATATTCTTAACATTTAAAACTATCTCAGTTACATCTTCTTTAACGCCTTCAATAGTCGAAAATTCATGCATCACTCCGTCAATCTTAATGCTGTTTGGCGCTACTCCCGGAAGAGACGAGAGCAATATCCTTCTCAAACTGTTTCCCAAAGTATTACCAAAACCTCTTTCAAGGGGTTCTACAACAAACTTACCGTAAGTCTTATCCTCGGAAACTTCCTGCAAACTAATCCGAGGTTTTTCTATCTCAATCATCAAATCCTCCTCAACATTTTAAAAACTGGAGTTTTCTCCAATAATGCCCAATATCGCAGATATAAAATCAAACAATATTATTTGGAGTACAATTCAACGATTAATGTTTCTTCAACTTCAAGATCAATATCTTCTCTTGCCGGTAATGCTATTTTCTTAGCTTCAAATTTCTCATTATTAACTTCAAGCCACTTTGGGACCGGTCTGGAACCGTTTGTTTCCATTATAGATTTAAATTTAACACTGTTGCGTGAACCTTCTTTTATGCTCAAAACATCTCCGACTTTTACCAAATAAGAAGGAATATCAACTCTTTGTCCATTTACATAAAAATGTCCGTGAACAACTAATAATCTTGCTTCTGCTCTAGAGTTTGCCCAACCTAAACGATAAACAACATTATCGAGACGTGATTCCAAAATTGCAAGTAAGTTTTCACCTTTCTTACCTTCCTTCATTTTGGTTGCCATTACGAAGTAATCTGCAAATTGATGCTCTAAAACTCCATAGTAGCGTCTCGCTCTCTGTTTAGCTCTTAATTGCATTCCGTACTCGGAAACCTTCTTACGTCCTTGACCATGTTGACCGGGTGCGTACGAACGACGTGTAAATGCACATTTACCGGTATAGCATCTTTCTCCCTTTAAAAATAACTTTTGTCCTTCTCTGCGGCAAAGTCTGCACACAGCTCCTGTATATCTTGCCATATTATTATATTACACCTCCTAAACTTACTATTTATTAAACGCGTCTTCTTTTTGGCGGACGACATCCGTTATGGGGAATCGGAGTTACGTCCTTAATCATAGTTACTTCAAGTCCTGTTGCCTGAAGCGCACGAATTGCAGCTTCACGTCCTGACCCCGGACCTTTTACATATACTTCAACGCTTCTCATACCGTGCTCGATTGCTACTTTTGCAGCAGCTTCAGAAGCAGACTGAGCAGCAAAAGGAGTTGACTTTTTGGAACCTCTGAAGCCAAGTCCTCCGGCACTAGCCCATGAAATGCTGTTACCATTCAAATCTGATATTGTAACGATTGTATTATTAAACGTAGACTGTATATGCGCTGCCCCGCACTCAATATTTTTTTTATCGCGGCGCCTGCGGATTACAGCACCTTTTGCTCTATTTTGAGCTGCCATTTAAACTATTCCTCCTTCAACTTAACCCTTTTTATTTGCCATAGTTTTTCTTGGACCTTTTCTAGTTCTTGCATTCGTCTTTGACCTTTGTCCACGAACAGGTAAACCTTTTCTATGACGAATTCCACGGTAACATCCAATTTCAATTAATCTTTTTATATTGAAAGCTATCTCGCTTCTGAGGTCACCTTCAACTTTATAATTTTTTTCAATGCAATTCCTAAGTTTTGCAACGTCATCCTCAGTTAAATCTCTAACTCTTGTGTCGGGATTTACTTTTGTTTCGGCAATTATTTTACTTGCTGTAGTTCTTCCTATACCGAATATATAAGTAAGACCAATTTCAATTCGTTTATCTCTCGGCAAATCTACGCCTGATATACGGGCCATTCTTTAACCCACCTCCAAAAATACTTTTTTACTATCCTTGTCTTTGTTTATGCTTTTTATTTTCACATATTACGCATATTCTGCCTTTTCTTTTAATTATCTTGCATTTAGCGCACATTCTTTTAACAGAAGGTCTAACTTTCATTACTATTCTCCCCCTCCCCGCCGGATTCCGATTTTGTCGCATTTGCGGATGTTTTTTCGGAACCTTTGCTATTATTCTTAGAACGCCACGTAATTCTGCCTTTTGTCAAATCATAAGGGGATATATCGACCATAACATTATCTCCAGGCAAAATTTTAATGTAATTCATTCTAAGTTTACCTGATATATGAGCCAATATCACTTTACCATTAGGAAGCTCGACCTTAAACATAGTGTTTGGAAGGGCTTCCAAAACTTTACCTTCGAGCTCTATGCAATCATCCTTTGACATATTTACGGAGCCGGATACTTTCAATAAAAACTGAAAGAATCGGTTTGCTCACTCCACCACCTCTGCTTTAATCTACCATTGCATACAGTTTACCGGACTTCTCCATAAAAGGCTTCAATGAAACTCTTATGGATTTATTTGTTTTTAAATCATCTTCATTCAAGATTGTATTGGTACTCTTAATATGAATGAATTTCTTTTTCTTTAATCTCTCCAATGGGCGATATTTCCCATCACAAACTTTAGCATATTCACCATCAAAGTCAATTATAACTTGAAAATCTCCTTTGTCATGACCGGCTAAAGAATAAACGACTGTACCCTTCTTCAGTTCCATCTTTTACTTCCCTTTAATCCGGATTGGTTATTATAACGGGACCCTCAGACGTCACAGCTATCGTATGTTCAAAATGAGCTGACAGCTTACCGTCCGCAGTTAACACGGTCCAACCATCGTCCAAAATGGAAACATCCTTAGACCCTTCATTAACCATTGGTTCTATCGCAAGAGTCATTCCCTGAACCAGCCGAGGTCCATGACCTGCACGACCATAATTCGGAACTGATGGATCTTCATGTAACTGCGCGCCTACTCCATGACCCACAAAATCGCGAATTACCGAGTAGCCGCGTGCTTTGACATACCCTTCAATGGCGCAACCTATATCTCCGATTCTGGCTCCAACTTTCGCTGCTTTAATTCCTTCATAAAGACTTTCTTTAGTCGAATCGAGCAAACGTTTTGCATTTTCGCTGATATCACCACACGGAAAAGTATAAGCATTATCAGTATGATATCCCTTAAACTTTGAACAAATATCTATGCTGACTATATCACCGTTTTTTATAATCTGTTTTCTATTGGGTATGCCGTGGATGACTTGATTATTAACCGAAATACAGCAATTTTTCGGAAATCCATTGTAACCCAGAGAAGAAGAAGTGGCTCCCTGAGAGTCAAGATACTTACGAACCACTTCATCTATTTCTTCGGTAGTAACGCCGGGTTCAACAGCCTCTCCTGCAAATTTAAGAGCTCTCGCAGAAATTTTTCCCGATTCTTTCATTAAATCTATTTCATGAGACGTCTTTAAAATAATCATTTTTATGCCCCTAATACTTTATTAATGTCCTCGGCAATCTTCTCAAGAGATTGTGCTCCGTCAATTACAACCCTTTTTCCCTGTTTATCATAGTAATCTTTCAAAACATGAGTTTGGTCATAATAAACTTTGAGACGCTCTTTTACTGTTTCCAATTTGTCATCCGCACGTTGAATAAGGTCGCCTGAGCAAACGTCACATCTACCGTTTATTTTCGGTAAAACATTTAAATCGATATTGTATGTCTTCCCACATTTGCTGCAAATACGACGCCCTACCATTCTCTTATAGATAATTTCATCATCGACTTCAATGTCTATAACCTTATCAATATCTATTCCTGAATGATCAAGAGCCTCGGCCTGTTTTACGGTTCTTGGAAAACCATCAAGAATAAATCCAGACTTACAATCATCCTTCGATATTCTCTCTTTGACCATCTCAATCACCGCTTCATCGGGAACAAGATGTCCTTTTTCAATATAGGACTTCAATTTTTTTCCCATTTCAGAGCCGCTCTTCAACGTTTGTCTTATAATCTCTCCGGTCGAAATAGTGGGGATTTTAAAATGTTCGGATACATACGCGGCCTGTGTACCTTTTCCGGCACCCGGCGCTCCCAAAAAAATTATGTTCATTTTATAATCTCCTTTTAAAACTTAACCATTTCAAGTGAATTTTTAATCTAGAAACCCTTTGTAATGTCTCATCATAAGTTGAGATTCCATTTGTTTTACAGTCTCAAGAGCAACACCGACCATAATTATGAGTGATGTAAATCCCATAGACAAATTATTCATTCCGGTACCCGCCGAAAATCCAATCGGTAAAAGTGCAACAAATGCAAGGAATAAAGCTCCAAGAAATGTTACCTTTGAAAGTACTCTTGCAAAATAATCTGACGTAGGTTTACCGGGTCTTATACCGGGAATTACACCATTACTTTGTCGCAAATTATTGGCCATTTCTATTGGATTATACGTTATAGATACGTAGAAATATGCAAACATTATAATTAAGAAAAAGTAAACTATTGTATAAATCAGACCATTAACAGAAAGAGAATCTAAAATAATTTTCCAAATACCTGAAGGGCGAGCAAAAAAGTTTATAAAATTCGGAACTGCCAATATAGATGTAGCAAATATTATCGGCATTACCCCAGATATTCCTATTTTTAACGGAATATGCGTATTTTGACCGGCGTAAACTTTCCTGCCTACGGTACGCTGCGCATACTGAATAGGTATACGGCGTTCGGCGTCATTCATGTAAACTATTACCCACATCATAAACAAAAACATTATGATGAAAAGGGGAACAAATGCATAAAACTTACCATATGTTGAAGTATCTTCCATAGCAATCATGATGTATGCGGTAAGCTTTCCTATAAGACTGGGCATTCTGGAAACAATACCTGCAAACATTAATATTGATATTCCATTACCTACACCTTTTACATTTATCTGCTCTCCGAGCCACATCATAAGAGCTGTACCGGCTGTAAACGAAAGCACTATAACCACTGCCACAAAAAAGCCTTCTGCTCCCTGAGTATATCTAACTATAGATTGACCCGCATAACTTCCGTTTCTTAAATAAAGATAGAATGCAGTACCCTGCATAAGACCTAAAACAATAGTCAAATAACGAGTAATAGCTGTAAGCTTCTTTCTTCCTTCTTCTCCTTCTTTTTGAAGCGATTCAAGATAAGGAAGTGCAACCGTCATAAGTTGTATTATGATAGAAGCATTAATATAAGGGGACACAGACATAGCAAAAAGTGTTGCCTGAGCAAATGCACCTCCGGAAAGTGTATCAAGATACGATAGAATTGCTCCACCATCTCCTAGATTTCCCATCATTCCAGCTAATGCTTCAACATTTAAAAACGGAACCGGAATCACTGAACCTATTCTAAAAATTACTATTATAAATAAAGTAAATAACAACTTCTTTCTAAGTTCCGGAACTTTCCAAGAATTTATAAGAGTCTTAATCACTTATATCACCTCAGCTTTTCCGCCTGCAGAACTAATTTTTGCAACTGCAGATTTTGAAAACATCTGTGCTTTTACCGTTAAGCTTTTAGTAAGTTCGCCGTTTCCTAAAATTTTAATTTTATCAAATTTACGTTTAACAATACCCATATTAATGAGCTCAGTTGCGTTAACTACAGAACCTTCACCAAATTTTTCTAATTCTGAAACATTAACAGAAACTACTTTTTCTGCAAATATATTATTAAACCCTCTTTTTGGAACTCTTCTTTGAAGAGGCATTTGACCTCCTTCAAATCCCGGACGAACACCGCCTCCGGATCTGGCATTTTGGCCTTTATGACCTTTACCTGCTGTTTTACCCCATCCTGAACCATGACCACGGCCAATGCGTCTGGGAGCTTTTTTTGAACCTTTAACAGCTACCAAATCTTGTAATTCCACTTGATTCACCTCCCAAAATTATATGCAATACTAATTTTAGCACTCAGTTACTTCGACAAGATGCTCTATAACCTTAATTTTTCCGCGCGTTGCTTCATTATCTGGCTGTCTTGTCTCGCTATTTATTTTTCTGAGCCCAAAAGATTCAGCGGTCGCAACTTGCTTTTTTAAGCGGCCGGCTAAACTCTTTACTAATTTTATATTTAAAATTGACATAACTGCCAGCCTCCTATTTAAGTATTTCTTTTACAGTTTTGCCGCGAATTTGAGCTACTTGCTCAGCATTACGCAGACACTTTAATCCCTCAATTGTAGCTCTTACTACGTTACAAGGATTATTTGAGCGAAGAGCTTTTGTACGTATATCCTTGACTCCCGCAGACTCAACAACTGCACGTACAGGACCGCCCGCAATAACTCCGGTACCCGGTGCGGCAGGTTTCATAAGAACTCTTCCGGCTCCGAACTTACCTATAATCTCGTGAGGAATACTATCTGCTTTCAAGGGAACTTTTATCAAGTTCTTCTTGGCATCCTCTATTCCTTTTCTTATTGCATCAGGAACTTCACCCGATTTTCCTATTCCGAATCCTACTGTACCTTTTCCGTCCCCGACAACCATTAAAGCAGCAAATTTAAATATACGTCCGCCTTTGACAGTCTTTGAAACTCTGTTAATAGCCACAAGTCTTTCTTTCAAATCAAGGGTTGATCCATCAATTCTAGCCAAAAGTATTTCCCTCCTTTTTTATTAAAATTCGAGTCCGCCTTCTCTGGCGCCCTCTGCTAATTCTTTAACACGTCCGTGAAAAATATATCCTCCACGATCAAAAACGATCTTTCCGATACTTTTTTCAATTGAACGCTTTGCAATAAGTTGACCGACTTTTTTAGCTGCTTCTTTGTTTCCGCCATAACCCTGAATTTCTTTATCGAGAGAAGAAGCTGAAACTAAAGTTTTTCCAGCAACATCGTCAATTATTTGAGCATAAATGTTACTCCTGGAGCGGAACACACTCATGCGTGGGCGAACAGCGGTGCCCATCACTTTTCCGCGCACTCTTTTATGACGCTTTAAACGGGCCTGATTCTTATCTGCCTTGTTTACCATGTTTGATTCACACTCCTAATTATTTTTTACCTGTTTTTCCTTCTTTGCGACGAATTACCTCGTCAACATACTTAATTCCTTTTCCTTTGTAAGGTTCAGGCGGACGTTTTTCACGAATTTCAGCCGCAAATTGTCCTACCTTTTGCTTATCTATACCGAAAACTGTAATCTTATTTCCCTGAGTTTCAATTTTAATACCCTCAATCTCAGGAACTACAACTTGGTGAGAATACCCTAAGTTCATGACAAGATTGCTACCTTGCTTTTGAACACGATATCCAACGCCATTTACTTCAAGCTCTTTTTTAAATCCGTTCGCAACACCTTCCACCATATTGTGGATAAGAGAACGAGTGAGACCGTGAAGAGCTCTGTTTTGTTTTAAGTCATTAGGTCTTACAACTGTAATTACACTATCACATAGCTCAACTTTCATATTTTTATGAATTTTTTGATTAAGTATGCCTTTAGGACCTTTGACTGTTACTACGCCGTCACTGATAGATACCTCTATTCCGGCGGGAATATTTATCGGTTTTCTTCCAATTCTGGACATTTATGTCCCCCCTTTACCATATAAATGCAAGTACTTCGCCGCCAACGTTTTCTCTACGTGCCTTGCGGTCAGTCATAATACCTTTCGATGTAGAAATCAATGCTATTCCAAGGCCTTTCATAACCTTAGGCATATTCTCAACATCACTGTAAATCCTTAAACCAGGTTTAGATACTCTTTTAAGTCCGGTAATTACAGATTTTTTGTCGTCTGTGTATTTCAGAAAAACTTTTATCATACCTTGTTTTCCGTCATCTGATACAACAAACTTTTTAATGTAACCTTCATCAAACAATATTTCCACAATAGCTTTTTTCATGTTGGATGCAGGAATCTCTACCGTCTCATGCTTTGCAGATGCAGCATTTCGAATTCTTGTGAGCAAATCTGCAATAGTATCGGTGATTTGCATAAATTATTTACCTCCTCTACTCTGTTTTTACCAACTGGCTTTCCTTACGCCGGGAATTTGTCCCTTATATGCAAGCTCCCTAAAACAAATACGGCATATAGCAAATTTGCGAAGGTAAGCGTGGGGTCTACCGCAGATTTTGCATCTTGAATATTCACGGGTAGAAAACTTTTGCGGTCTTCTTTGTTTTACCTTTTGAGATGTCTTAGCCAAAGTAATCCCTCCTTATTTCGCAAATGGTGCTCCCATAAACCTTAATAGTTCTCTTGCCTCTTCATCTGTTTTCGCAGTGGTTGAAATCGAAATATCCATTCCGCGAACTTTATCAATTTTATCATATTCAATTTCCGGGAATATAAGTTGCTCTTTTACTCCCATGTTGTAATTGCCTCTACCATCAAAAGATTTCGAGCTGATTCCTCTGAAATCCCTAACTCGGGGGAGAGCTAAATTGAAAAATCTGTCTAAAAATTCATACATCTTATCACCACGAAGAGTTACCTTTGCACCGATTTTCATGCCTTCGCGAATTTTAAAATTTGCGACTGATTTTCTTGCTGTACAAACAACAGGTTTTTGTCCGGTTATTGTAGACAAATCCTCCACAATCGAAGTAATAACTTTCGAATTATCTTTAGCTTCTCCTGCGCCGACATTTATAACGATTTTTTCAATTTTCGGTATTTGCATTACATTTTTGTAATTAAACTTACCTTGAAGTTGCGATACAACTTTTTCCTTGTAAAAATCTTTAAGTCTGGCCATCCATATCCTCCTTACAGCACACTGCTACATTTTTTACACACGCGTTTTTTCTTTCCGTCATCCATAATTTTATGGGCAATGCGTGTACGTTTACCGCAATGAGAGCACACCAATTGCACTTTTGATGCATACATGGCACCTTCTGTTTTAACGATGCCACCCTCCTGACCTGCTTTGCGGGGTTTAACATGTTTTGAAACTATGTTAATTCCTTTAACAATCAATTTACCTTCCTTATGACTGACTGCAATAATTTCTCCCTCTTTACCACGATCTTTACCGCTCAACACATATACTCTGTCACCGGTTCTTACATGGACATTCGAGTTTTCAACACAATTTGATTTTTTCCTACTTTTCGCAAACAAAAATATACACCTCCCACTATAAAACTTCCGGAGCAAGACTTAGTATTTTTGTATATCCGTTTTCACGTAATTCTCTTGCAACAGGTCCAAAAATACGTGTTCCTTTCGGATTTTTATCGTCTTTAATTACGACTGCTGAATTTTCATCAAAAGAAATATAAGAACCATCTTCACGACGAACTTTACTGACAGTTCTAACAACTACCGCTTTAACGACGTCGCCTTTCTTGACAACGCCTCCGGGTGATGCTTTTTTAACAGAAGCCACTACAACATCACCGATGCCGGCATATTTTCTACCGGTTCCGCCAAGAACACGTATACACATTATTTCTTTGGC